>DASZUP010000891.1:0-2265 GCA_035547635.1 Pirellulales bacterium | reverse complement strand
CGCCAGGCCCCGTTCGAATCGGCCTCGATGAACAGCCCTTCCCAATGGCCGCCGGTCAACGTGCGGCGCCCGACGAGCCGTGCGGGTACGACGCGAGTGTCGTTGAGCACGAGGCAATCGCCCGGAGCAAGCAGCTCGGGCAGGTCGCGCACATGGCGGTGCTGCAGCGCTGCCGTTTTTCGGTCGACGACCAGCAGCCGGGCGTCGGAGCGACGCGACAGCGGCGACTGTGCCACCAGTTCACGGGGAAGATCGTAGTCGTATCGGGAAAGTTCGGACATTGTTTTGCTTAACAACGGTGCTGCGGCCTTGCGGCCAATTGCAGAGAAGACGGGGCAAGACGCCGATGATGCCTCTCCGTAGAGTATGCTAAAGCATAATCTACCCGTTTTGCTCCGCCGGGCTACCGAGAGTCCGGCAGCCTTACCTTTTAGCCTGGCCGCTCGTTGACTGCCGACGCATCTTCCCCCATCCGCCTGGCTTTGTGCATCACCGATTTAGACATCGGCGGAGCGGAGCAACGATTTGCCGAGCTTGCCGTGCGGCTCGACCGGCGAGAGTTCTTGCCGGAGATTTACGCGCTCGGGCCTCGTCCTGCCGACCCGCTGCGCTCCATCGTCCCCAGGCTTGAAGCCGCCGGGCTTGCCGTCCACTGCCTCAACGCTCGATCGGCGGCCGACGCCCCTGCGGTCACAAGGCGCCTGGCCCTTCTGCTCAAACGGCAACGCGCTGAGGTGCTGCTGTCGTTCCTGTACCATGCCAATCTGCTGGGCCGGGTGGCTGCGAGTTGGGCCGGCGTGCCGCGCGTGGCTTGCGGCATTCGAGTCGCCGAGCGCCGCTCTCGCTGGCGTTTGCGCCTGGATCGCTGGACGTCTCGCTGGGTTGACGCCTATGTGGTGGTCAGCGAGTCGGTGGCTGCCTTTTCCAGGACCGAAGGTGGATTGCCCGGCGACCGCCTGCAGGTGATTCCCAATGGAATCGATGTCGGCCGTTTCGACCAGGCGGCTCCGGCCGACCTGACGGAATTCGGAATAGGGCCCGGTCGAAGAGCGGTGACGTTTGTCGGTCGTCTCGATCCCCAAAAAGGCCTCGCCGAGTTCCTCTCGGCGGCATCCGCCTGGCTGGACCCTTTGCCGGACTGCGATTTTCTATTGGTGGGAGCCGGGCCGCAACGCGAGGAACTCGAGCGACTGGTCCAACAGCGCGGCCTCTCGCAGCGCGTCCGCTTCGCCGGCTGGCGTGCAGACATTCCGTCCATCTTGCGAGCCAGCGCTCTGCTGGTGCTGCCAAGTCTTTGGGAAGGCATGCCGAATGTCTTGCTGGAAGCGATGGCCTGCCGGCTGCCCGTGGTGGCGACCAACGTGGAAGGCGTCGGCGAATTGCTGGGGCCGCAGAGCGAGGCCCAAACGGCGCCTATCGGAGACATGCAAACGCTTGCAGCCAAGATAGTTGCGATTGCCTCTCAGGCCGAACTGGCGGCCCGGCTTGGGCAAAGTAATCGCCACCGCGTCGAGTCGCAATTCAGCCTCGATGCGATGGTCGCCGCCTATAGCGACCTGCTGCATCGGCTCGCCGGACGCTCATAAAAGCCGTCGCAGAACAGAAAGTTTTGCTGACTTGCAGCGTCGGCAATCGGCGGAACTTCTCTCGCTATTTGGCTCTACGCCGCGAGGCCTGGTTGAAGTGGCTCCCTGCGCGAAAAACAAAGCTTGACTGGGGGCGGACTCTGGGTATCTTTGGGCCTCAGTGGGGAGAAATGGGGAGATGTGGTGATTCATGATTCTGACCGGCACGTTCTTTCGGTCGGTCGATGAGAAACAGCGAATCGCCATCCCCAAACGTCTCCGCGAAGCACTAGGAACCGAGAACGCCTTGGAGTTGTTCGTCGCTCCGGGAACCGACGGCTCGCTGGCCCTGTATACCGAAGCGGCTTTGGCTGCCATCGCAACGCGGTTGAATTCCGCGTCGCCGGTGCAGCAAGACGTGAGGGCTTTCAACCGTCTGTTTTTCGCCCGTGCTGAGCGGGTCGAAGCCGACGCTCAAGGAAGAATTCGCATACCGCCCGCGTTGGCTGAACTGGCCGGCCTGGACAAGGAGGTCGTGTTGCTCGGGATCCAAGATCACTTGGAACTGTGGGATCGCCAGCGTTGGGACGCTTACGTCGCCAGCCGGTCCGCGCAGTACGACCAAATTGCGGAGAACGCGTTTGGAACGCCAGGCGGGGCCTCATGAGCTGCGTTGGCGACAGTCACCCCGGATTGGTAA
>DASZUP010000890.1:0-6236 GCA_035547635.1 Pirellulales bacterium | reverse complement strand
AGCGCGCCGTCTTCATCGGCCGGGGCCAGCATCGTTTCCAACGCAAGAATGGCGCTCGGATCTCGCAGGCTGCGAATTTGCTCAAGCGCGAGGTCTCGTTGCCGGCCTGCCGGCCGATTGAGCGCTGCACGGAGTTTCTCGACTCGGGGCGTCCAGCGTTTCAGATCCTTCAGCGCCTGCTTGCCGCGTGCCTGTGCTTCTCGCACTTCCGTGCGGCTGAGCCAGACGCCGTCGACGAGCACCATGCCCAATCGCTCGCGAACGACCGGTTGATTGGGGTTCAAATCGAGTGAGCGAGTCAGGTGAGCGCGTTCCTGATCATCAAGCCCGTGGCGATGGCACCAATTGGCCAATTCCAACTGCGCCTCTGCTTGTTCGGCGGATGTATCCTTTCGCAGGCGACGATATTCTTCCAGCGTCTTTTCGTCATCCAGATCGCGTTGCGCCTGGGCGAAGCGGGTCCACTGGCCGTCGCGTTGGACGAAACCCTTATGCCAGCGAGCCGGTGCGAAATCGGGCGCCAGCTCGATGGCGGCCGAGAGCGCTTGCTCGCGAGCTTGGGCGTTGCCCGCCATTTCCGCCGTCAGGCCCTTGCGCACCAGCGTCGGCGCGTTTTCCGCCGTTCGTTCAGCCGCGGCCGCGGCGGCCGCTAATATTGCGCCGAGGAAGGCGCCGATGACAGGCGCTCTTCGAACGCGCCAATGAAGAATCTCGGCAATCCGCCTACGCTCGAGAAACGCGATGCACGAGGTCGCCATGGCACTCTCCCCTGTACAATGAATTGGACGATACTGCAGACATTAGCGCCCTCTCTCTACCTTCGAGAGAGGGCTGGGGTGAAGACGAGCCGCTAGCGATCCAGCCCTCACCTAACCTCTCCCAGAGGGAGAGGAATCTTTATGCCACGTTCTCTTGTTTAACAGGCCCTCTTGTCTGATACATCTCTTGTCTGATACATCCTTGTCACGCTCGGAAGTTACTGCCTTTCCAGCATGCTCAGCACGCGTTGCTTTTCTCGTTCGAACGGGAACTCGACGTAAGTGCTCAGCAATCGCAACCGCATGGCATCGGAGCGCACCTCAACCGTGTTGCCGGTCGGCGCGGCTTTGAGCCGCTTGCCCTGGCGATCGACTTTGGCTTGCTGCCGCTGCAGCGCCTGCTTTTTCATGGCGATCTTGCTGGCGTCCTGACCGCGTTGGAAAGCCAACGTGTTTTTCATCCACTGCAATTCGAACATAGCGTCTTGAACCTGCGCCAGTTCGCCTTGCAACAGCAGCAGTTGGCTCACGACCGGGGCCAGAAGTTGCTGGATTTGAAAGTTGTATCGAAAGGCCGCAGCGTCGGCAGGAGTCGATCGCTTGCCGGTGAGCAACGGCACATTCACTGGGAGAAACTGGCTCATCAACGCTTCTCGCGAGAGTTCCAGCGGCAAGATCTTCTGCAGCAACGTCTCCGCCTGCTTTTGGAGCTTGCCGAGCTTGCCGTCGATTTCGGCCAGTTTGGTTTTTAGTTCGTTGGCGCGTTTGGCGTTCTTGTCCGTCAGCGACTGTTGCTTTTCCAGTAGACTGGTCGCAGCTTGCAGTAACTCGGCGCGCGACTGTTGCAGTTGCTTGCGATCCTCGTCCAGGGCTTCCTGCCCCAGTTGCTCGTGCTGGCCGTGCAGTCGCTCGTACTCGGCCAGCACTTCCTGCTCAGCCTGATCGAAAGCCTTCTGATCGGCGGATTCGAACTGGCTGCGAACCTCGCCGCGCAGCTTGTCTAAGTCGGCGGCGTGCAGCCGGGAATTCCAGGGGCCGGCCAGAAAGCCGAAGATTTTGCCGCAGAACTCAGCCGCTTCGCCTGCATCCGTCTCATTGCGGCCGGCAGGGGGCTGTGAGAGCAGCTTGCGGTCGAAGCGAGCCAGTTCTTCAATAGCCTTGGCGCGCTCGCCCAGCGTCAAATGGCTCCAGATTTTCGCTTGCCAGATCGAAAGATCCTGAGGGCGCGACGATGCCGCCTTCTCAAGCATCGGCTCGACTTCGAGCAGCCGCTTCTGACGAATCAGCACCAGGCAGTAAGTGTACTGCATCAAGGCGTGATCACGGACCGCCTTGGGCAAGGCGTCATAATGATTCTGTGCCGCAAGAAAAGCTTGCACTGATGGCGAGCCGCCCAGTTCGAACAGCCGTTTGGCTTCGGCTGATAACGTTCCCTCGCCGCGCGACATTGCTGGCAACCCGGCAATGAGCACCAGCGACGTCATCCACGCCCTCGCTGTGCGCATCAGAACCCCTTTCCGCCCATGACCGCCGCGGGCAAAGATCCGCGCCGCACGTCGCCAAGCTCCGCCTTGCCTGCTGTACATTGAAAATCCTGGCGGCACGTACCAGCCGTCAATTATATCGAATGGCAAAATCAAACTGCAAGATGGCGGCAAGAATGCTCAAAAAGCGCGCGAGCCTGAATATAAGTTTGGCACTCCGCCCGACCACGGAACAGAGAGCAACGCCAGCCGTTTCGCGGATAAACCTGGTTCAATCGCTCAAAAACACAGCGCCTGCGGCGTATTTTCCTGTCGATTCCGTCAGCTTTCTCTTCGGCATTGTCGACAGCGGCTGGCAAACGAACGTTTTCAACTGTCGCGGCATCGTGTTTGCGAAAACAAGATGTTCCTACCCGAAATCGACCAAGCCACGTCAGAATTGATCTGGCGGAGAGTAATGCCTGTTTTGTATTATTCCTCACTTCCTACCGCCCCTACCCCTGTCTGCAATCTCTTGCGGATATCCATGGCCCTGTTTGATAGCGGCCCACGAGACGTCTTGATGCGCCGAGCGTTTTCAATGGCTACGCCCATGCTGGTTTCGCTGAGCGATTCGGTTTCGTTTTCGTTGCTGAGCGCCATCAGGAGCCGGCATCGCTGAAGCAGCCATTAGGGGCTGCCCTCAAGACGGATCGTCGCCTACGGCTTTCGCCGCCCGCTGCCCGATTGAGCCCTGCTGCGGCTCGGCGTTTTCGGCGATATCTTTCCTAACCCCAAGTCCCCATTCTGCGTGTCATCCGTGCCAGATGCCCTTGCCCGCCAAAAGCTGCTTTCGACCGGCAGCGAACGAAAAGCCCGTTGGGCGCATGTGGCCAGCGCCATTGAACGGGCTGGCGAACTGTTGCCCCTGCCGGGCCCGATCGCCGCGTTCGCGTTCCTCAACACATTGCAGGCTCTCGAACACCTTCCCTTTGACGAAGGGATGCGCACAGGGGCGAGGCTCTACGGCTGCCAGCCCTATCTGGCCGAGGACCACTACCGCGATCGGCTGGCCGAAGGCAGGATTCTTCCCGAAGATCTGACAGCCGTCTTGCATGAAGCGTTGGGCGCCGAGGCGGACGAGCCGATCTGCGAACTCGCAACGCGTTTCGAGCTGCGCCGGGCCATGTTGCAGCACCGACTGAGCTGCGGGCCGACGGCGGAAACCAGATGGTTTATCGCGGAAACCAGCGCGCTCGAACGGATGCGCGAGGATGTCCCGCCGGACGTTTGCACGCGGTTCGTCGAGGAGACGCGGCAATGGACGATCGACGCCCTGCGCGGCGCTGGCGCCGAGCATCGCGTTCCCTCTCTCATCGCCGATCTGCTCAAGCGCTACGGCGCGGCGACCCTCGAACGCTGGAGCCCTCGAACCTGGGAGGCGTTTTCGCTGCAGACGCTCTGGCGGGTTTGCCGCGAGGGCGTTCACGGCCTGGAGACGGCCGCGCCGCCGGCTCGCCGTGGGATCCGGCACCGCGATTGGCTGCTGGAAGCCACGGGCGAAGATAGCGATTTGCTCGTTCACGACGCGTTGATCCGGTTTTGCGCCGCCTTCGCCGACCAGGGGCTCGCCGCCTGGTCGCTGCCGAATCGCGAGCGAGGCTTTTACCAGGCCTTCTGCGGGTTGTATCGCCAACCCGGCGGCCCGCCCCAGCGTTGGCTGCAAACGTTATCTCGTGAACTGACCCGATTGCACGACTTAAAGATGGATCCGGCCGATTCGATTCTGGAGTCGCTGGAACTGCTGGGCGTGGCTGAAGAGGAGTGGGACGACTTCATCGTCGCGACTCTGCTGGCGCTGCGTGGTTGGGCGGGCATGCTCTGGCACATGGAAGCCCGGGCCGATCGCGTCCCGTTGCCGGCGCCCACGGGAACCCTGGTCGAGTTTCTCGCCGTCCGATTGATACTCGAGCGTCTGGCGTTGGCTGGCGTAGCTCGCGACAAGTTGCATTACGACGGATCATTGGCCGGGTTGGCCAGCGCGGCGCGCGCCAAGATCGGCAAGCGTCCGGCGGCCAGCGTCGAACAGCGCGCGATGCGCGTGTTTCAACTGGCACAACTTCTGGGCTGGGCTCCGCCGGCCTTGCTCCGCCTGACGAAGCAGGATTGGGCCGCGCTAGTTGGCGAAATCGAGCGGTTTTCGGGAATGGAGCGGCGCTGGGTTTTTCATCAGGCCTTCGAGCGGAGGCTGCGGACGCGCGTGCTCGACGCCCTCTCCGTTCATGTTCGGCGCCGGCCGGCGCGAGTCGCCGCGCCTTGTTTTCAGATCTGCACCTGCCTCGACGCGCGCGAAGAATCATTCCGCCGTTACGTCGAGGAACTGGCGCCCGACGCCGAGACGTTCGGGGCCGCCGGCTTTTTCGGCATCGCCATGTATTACCGCGGCGCCGCCGATGCGCATTACGCCGCATTGTGTCCCATCGTGGTCAAGCCGCAGCACTGGGTGGTGGAGGACGTCGCCTACACGTTCGAAGATTCGGCTCGCCGCCGGGCAAAAACGCGGCGGGCCTTGGGCGCGGCTTCGCACCAGGTCCACGTCGGCAGCCGTGGCGCGGCCAGCGGGGCCTTGTTGACGGCTGGGCTCGGCGTGCTGGCTTCCGTGCCGCTCGTGGCGCGCGTATTGTTCCCCCGCTTGACGGCGCGAATTCGCAAGACGTTCGGTCGCCTCGTCCAGCCGCCTCCTAGCACGCAATTGCGTTTGGAACGATCGACGCCCTTTCCCGGCCCGGAAGAGGACCAGGTCGGCTATACCGTCGAGGAGATGGCGAACCTGGGCGAACGCTGGCTCCGCGACATCGGCTTGACCGGCGGTTTCGCTCGGGTGGTGATCATCCTGGGGCATGGGGCGAGTTGTTTGAACAATCCGCACAAGTCGGTATACGATTGCGGCGCCTGCTCGGGCAACCCCGGCGGGCCGAACGGCCGCGCGCTGGCCGCCATGCTCAACGACCTGCGAGTGCGAGAGGCGCTGGCCAGGCGCGGGCTTGCCATTCCCGGCGAGACGTCGTTCGTCGGCGGCATGCACAATACGACCGTCGACTCGATCGCTTATTACGATCTTGACGCGCTGCCGAAGCCGCGTCTCAAAGATTTCGAGTCGGCGCGGCGCGTGCTGGAAGAAGCTTGCCGGCGAAACGCACACGAGCGCTGCCGGCGTTTCGACTCCGCGCCGCCCGATCTTGATTTCGAGGAGGCGCACGAGCACGTCGAGAGTCGCTCGGAAGACCTGGCCCAGGCTCGTCCTGAATTCGGTAATGCTTCCAACGCCGTCTGTATTGTCGGCCGGCGCGAACGGACGCGGGGCCTGTACCTCGACCGGCGCGCCTTTCTGGCCTCGTACGATCCGACCCAGGACGACGACGAACGCACGATCCTGGCCAGAATCCTGTCCGCCGTGGTCCCGGTATGCGAAGGGATCAACATGCAATACAGCCTGTCCTATATCGACAACGCCGGCTGGGCTTGCGGCACTAAGCTGCCGCACAATGTCACCTCGTTGCTCGGCGTCATGGACGGCGCAGCCAGCGACTTGCGCCCCGGATTGCCCTGGCAGAGCGTAGAAATCCACGAACCCGCGAGGTTGCTGTTCGTCATCGAAACGACGCCCGAAACGATATTCGCCATCATGGAACGCAACGAATTAGTCGGCCGGATTCTCCGCAACGGCTGGGCGCAATTGGCCGTGCTTGATCCCGATTCGAATCAGATTCAGGTCTTCAAGAACGGCCGATTTCAGCACTATCAACCCGAGACCGAAGAACTGCCCATCGCGACTTCGTCGACTGCTTGGCATCGCGGACAGCGAGGCCATTTAGGCTTCGCCGTCATTCAGAACTGAGGGTCGCCCGCGGGAAAAACGCCGGGCGAGGAATTACCATGGTCGAATACGAATCGTTGATCCAAGCGCTGGGCCTGACCGTCGTCGGCGCTCCCGTTCTTCTTCTGCTGCTTGTCG
>DASZUP010000889.1:0-3966 GCA_035547635.1 Pirellulales bacterium | reverse complement strand
TTTGATTGGCGTCTGGCCGGCGCCGAGCCTTGGACGCCAGGGCAGGATCTCGCCTATCTGATCAGCAAGTCGGAGCAGCGCAAGCAGGCCTATACCGATTCGGCGGCTTCGGCCACCTCAATGACCGCCGGAGTCAAATCCTACAACGACGCCATCAACGTTGACTGGCAAGGCAAGCAGGTCGAACCCATCGCGCGGCCGTTGCAGCGGCAGGGCTATTCCATCGGCGTGGTCACAAGCGTGCCGATCAGCCACGCCACGCCTGCCGCCGCATACGCAAACAATGTGACTCGCGACGACTATCAGGACCTGACCCGAGATCTGCTGGGCCTTCCCTCGGTTGCGCATCCCGACGAACCGTTGCCGGGCGTCGACGTGCTGCTGGGAACCGGCTGGGGCGCCGAATCGATGATCGACGCCGCCCAAGGCGAGAATTTCGTCCCGGGCAATAAATACCTGGCCAAAGCGGACCGCGAACAGGTGGATTGGCAACACGGCGGCAAGTACGAGGTCATTGAACGTACGGCGGGCGTCCGCGGCGCGACGGCGCTGGCCGAGGCCGCTCAGGCTGCCAAACAGAACCAGCGGCGGCTGTTCGGCTTCTTTGGCGTGTCGGGGCCTGCGGGCTCCGCCGCCAGCCACTTGCCGTTTCGGACCGCCGACGGCGGCTTTAATCCGGCGCCGGGCGTCAGTTCCAAGACGGATCCCGACGTCGATCCCCGCACCGGCGCCTATCTCGAAGCGAACGTCTCGGAGAACCCTACCCTGGCCGACATGGCTACGGCCGCCCTGGACGTATTGGCGACCAATCCCAAAGGCTTTTGGCTGATGATCGAAGCCGGAGACGTCGATTGGGCCAACCATGACGACAACGTCGACAACTCGATCGGGGCCGTCTGCAGCGGCGACGACGCGTTCCGCGCGGTGACGCAGTGGGCCGAAAAAAACGGCTGCTGGGATGAGACCGTCGTCATTGTGACGGCCGATCACGGCCATCTGCTCGTGCTCGACGAGCCGGAAGCCATTGCCGCCGCGGGCAGAGGCTCGCCGGCTTCGGGCGCGAGATGAGTCGATAGCTTCCCTGCGGGGGCGGGGCCTCTCGCGGCCGTTTTATTTGCAGAACGCGGGCAGCGCCCAAGTCTTTTACAGAGAAGGGGCTGGGGCAAATTCTCGCTGGCCGCTAACGCAAATCTAACAATCGGCCTGTACTTTGCAGGCGCTCAGGGTTCGACTACAACTACCTGCAGCGAAAACGTAGAACTCAGACTGAATGAGGAGTGCCAGGGTGAGCGTCAGGAACCAATTTGCAGGGATTGCATCACTGCTCTTGATATTTGCCGTCTGCGGCTGCGGCGCCGACTCGAGCAAGCCGGCTGCAGATTCAGGACCGGCGCCAAAAGCGTCCGCCGACGCAGAATCGCAGTCGCCCGAAGATGACGGGACCGAGCCGGCCGCCGACGCGGAAGCCATGCCGCCGTCTGCGAGCGAATCGTCCGCTTCCAATTCCAAAGCGGCCGACTCGGACGAAGGCGGTTCAGAAAAGCCCGACTCTGAAGCATCTGGCAGCTCGGCAGACGCGGTGCAGGTGGCCGAGGACTTGCCGGCCTACGAGGCGGCGAGCGGAGTTTCCGGCACGATCAAGTTCGTCGGCTCCGACTCCATGGTGAACATCACCACGTACTGGGGCGAGGGGTTTCGTAACTTCTATCCGAACGTTCAACCGGAGATCGAAGGCAAAGGTTCGGGGACGGCCCCCCCTGCTCTAACCGCCGGCACGGCGAACTTTGGAGCGATGAGCCGCCCGATGAAAGCCAAAGAAATCGATGAGTTCGAGGCCAAGTTCGGCTACAAGCCGACCGCGTTAAAGACCGCCATCGACATGCTGGCCGTGTACGTTCATAAGGACAACCCGATCAAAGGACTGACTTTCCAGCAAGTCGACGCGATTTTTTCCAAGAATCGCAAGGGCGGCTACCCCGATGACATACGCACCTGGGGAGATTTGGGACTGACCGGTCCGTGGGCCAAGAAGCCCATCAGCCTCTACGGGCGCAATTCCGCCTCGGGCACGTACGGTTACTTCAAAGAACACGTGCTGTACGGAGGCGACTATAAAGACTCCGTGATCGAGCAGCCCGGCAGCTCGGCCGTCGTGCAAGGCATTGCCCGAGACAAGTGGGGGATCGGCTACAGCGGCATCGGCTACCTGACCGCCGACGTGCGTGCCGTTCCGCTGGCGAGCGAAGCAGGGGAAGATTTCGTACCCGCCGAGCCGGAAAACGCCTTTAACGGTCTCTATCCGCTCAGCCGTTTTCTGTACGTGTACGTCAATTACAAACCCAGTTCCGAACTCGATCCGCTGCGGCGAGAATTCATCAAATACGTCTTCAGTCAGGACGGCCAACAGGATGTCGTCAAGGACGGATATTTGCCCGTGAAGCTGCAAACCGCGGTCGACGCGTTAGGCTCGGTAGGAATTTCAACCGGCCAGTAGGTTCCAATCGCGAATGAGTTCGCCCCAGTCGTTCACAGGCCGCGCGCGACGGCGCAAGACCCGGTGGGCCGTACGCGCGATGGACAAACTGGCGCACGGCCTGATCGTGGGCGGCGGGATCGGCACGATTGTCGCCGTCTCGATGGTCTGCGTGTTCTTGCTGTGGGTCGTATTGCCGCTGTTCCAGCCGGCATCGCTCTCGGGACCGGCTGCGACGACCTCTCCCTGGGGCGCTCGCAAGCTGCTGCACCTGGCCTCCGACGAATACCGGGTCGCCGCGTGGGCGCTGCTCGAGGACGGCACGCTTGACGTTTTCAAGCTGGGAGACGGCGACGGCAAGACCGCCAACGAACCGATTGAGAGCCGGAAGTTGTTTGCCGACGGTCCGGCTTTGACCGCCGCCGCGTTTTCGTTGACCAGCGAAGATGCAGCGCTCGGTTTTGCCGACGGCTCGATCCGAGTGGGGACCATCGGCTTCGTCACTCGCTTCATCGACGAAGACCAACTCGGCGAAACAGTCCGGAACCTCAAGCCGGGAGAAGCCAAGGTGGTCGATTCGGGGCTGATCCAGCGCACGCCCGAAGGGCAATTGCGGCGCCAGGAAATCTCCGTCAAATTCGGCCAGCCGTTCCAGGGGCCAGCCGCTTCGGCCATCACGCACATCGATCTGACCATGCGGCCCGCCGGACCCGTGATTTGCACGCGGTCCGCCGACGGGCAATTATTCTTCAGCTCTCTCAAACCTCTGCGCAGCCTGGATTCGGACGAAACGACGTACCGTCTCCGCAGCGCGGGCCTGCCTTTGGCCAAGGCGCTGAAGCAGTCGGCGCCGCTTCGCATGCTGGTTTCGGGCGTGGGCGACAACGTGTTCGTCGCCTGGCGCGACGGGCGCTTGCTGCGCTATGACGTCCGGAATTTTCAGCAGCCGAAACTTGCCGAAGAACTGGACATGATCGCCGAGTCTGACGTGGAGCTGACGGCGCTGGAATTCATGATCGGCAAGACCACGCTGGCCGCCGGCGACTCAGCAGGCCGAGTGAGCGGCTGGTTCCGGGTAAACACGGAAAGCGCCCCGGGCGAGCCGGACGGGGGCGCGCGGATGGTCGCAGCGCACCGGCTGCCGGCCGAAGGCAGCGAGGTCGTCTCGTTGGCGCCTTCCGCGCGGAGCCGGATGTTGGCGGCCGGCTATGGCGATGGAGAAGTCCAGCTCTATTATTTGACCAATGACCACTTGCTGGCCAGCGCGTCGGCCGCGGCTGAGACCCCGTTCCGTTCGCTGGTCATCTGTCCGAAAGACGACGGGCTGCTGGGCGCCGCATCGGATTCTCTCTGTCTCTGGCGGCTTGAAGCGTCGCATCCCGAGGTCACGCTCCGTTCTTTGTTCTTACCGGTCGGGTATGAAGGTAACCTGCGTCCGACCTACGATTGGCAATCGTCCGGCGGCACGGACGACTTCGAGCCCAAACTGGGCC
>DASZUP010000888.1:0-3647 GCA_035547635.1 Pirellulales bacterium | reverse complement strand
GCATCTGCAGTTTCTATTATAACTGAATGTCCCTCGCCGCCGACCAAGACCCGACTGCTTACCTTTCACGTTTCGGCCTGTCGGCTTTTCGGCCCGGTCAACGCGAGGTCATTGAAGCGGTGCTCGCCGGGCAGGACTGTTTGTGCGTCATGCCGACCGGAGGCGGCAAGAGCCTGTGTTATCAGTTGCCGGCCGTGGCGCGGCCGGGACTGACGCTGGTGGTCTCGCCCCTGATTGCATTGATGAAGGACCAGGTCGACCAGTTGCTGGCCAAAGGGCTGAGGGCCGCGCTGATCAACAGTACGCTCGAACCGGCGGAACAGCACGCCCGACTACAAGGCATGGCGGCGGGCGAGTACGAGCTGGTCTATGTCGTGCCCGAGCGGTTCCGCAGCCCGCGATTTCTCGAGGCGGTGCGGGCGTCTGACCTCAAGCTGCTGGCCGTCGACGAGGCCCACTGCATCAGCCAGTGGGGCCACGACTTTCGGCCCGACTACGCCAAGCTCGGCCGCTTTCGGGCCATGCTCGGCAATCCGCCCACCATCGCCCTGACCGCCACCGCCACCGATACGGTGCGGCAGGACATCGTGCAGCAGTTGGCGATGAGCTCGCCGCGCACGTTCATCAGCGGATTTGCCCGGCCCAATCTGCACTACGAGGTGCAGATGCCGCATACCAAGGGTCGCAAGGACCAGACGCTCGAAGAGTTTCTGCGCCGCACTCCGGGCTCCGGCATCGTCTACGCCTCGTCGCGTAAACGCTGCGAAGAGGTGGCCGAGCAACTCGCCGCCGCCACCGGCCGCAAGACGACGGTCTACCACGCCGGCATGCTGCCTGAGGAACGCCGCAACGCACAAGATCGCTTCATGGGCGGTCAGTGCGATATCGTCGTGGCCACCACGGCTTTCGGTATGGGAATCGACAAGCCCGACGTGCGGTTCGTCGTGCACTACAACCTGCCGGGCACGCTTGAAGGCTATTACCAGGAAGCCGGCCGCGCGGGCCGCGACGGACTGCCGTCTCAATGCTTGATGCTGTACAGCTACGGCGATCGTCGAATTCAGGAATTCTTCATTGAAAGCGCCTATCCGGCCCGCGAAGTGGTGGGCCAGGTCTACAACTTCCTGCGCAGCATCGATAGCGACCTGATCGAGCTGACCCAGCAGGAGATCAAGGAATCGCTGAACCTGCAGATTGGCGCCGACGGCGTAGGAACCTGCGAGCAACTGCTGGAGAAGGCCAACGTGCTGGAAAGGCTGGAGAGCCGCGAGAACATGGCCCGGGTCAAGTTCGACAGCGACGTTCCGGCCCTGGTCGATCTGCTGCCGCGGCAGGCCAAAGCGCAGCGGCGGCTGGCGAATGCTATTCAGGATCTGCTCGGCGGGGTGCGCTACGAATGGGTCGATATTTCGCCTCGCGATTTGCAGATCGCCACCGAAATGGATTCGGCCGCCTTGAGCCGCGCGCTGCGCGAACTGCGGCAACTCAAGGCGTTCGACTACATCCCGCCGTTTCGCGGCCGCGCGATTCGGATGCTCGAACGCGACAAGCCGTTCAGCCGGTTGGAACTGGACTTCAAAGAATACGATCGACGCAAGGCGGCCGAGTACGAAAAACTCAATCGCGTGATCCGCTTTGCCGAGAGTTCGCGCTGCCGGGAGCAGGAGATTCTCTCCTATTTCGGCGAAACGGAGAGCGAGCCTTGCGGACGCTGTGACAATTGCCGCCGCCGCGGCATCAAGTCCGCCGGAAGTCTGCCTCAACCGGCAATCAGCGAAGTCGGGCCGAGCGCGACGGCGCCGGCGGCGATGAGCGACCGGCTGTTGGAGGCGGTGCGGATGGCGCTCAGCGGCGTGGCTCGGGCCCGTTCTCGGTTTGGCAAGCATATGGTGGCGCAAATGCTGTGCGGCTCGAATAACGCTCGCATCAAGCGGTTCGGACTGCAGAAGCTGACCACGTACGGACTGCTGAGCGACTTGAAGCAGGATCAGGTGTTGGAATTGCTCGATGCGCTGTTATTGGTCGGCTGCCTGGAGCAGGTCGGGCACGAAAGCCGGCGGCCGACGATCCAGTTGACCGAGCGCGGGCAGGAAGTGATGGCTGGGCGCGGCGGCGCCGAACTCAATCTGCCCCTTTCGCCCGCGTTGGCTCGTCGGTTTGAAAATCGCTCCGCCAGGTCGGCGGCACCGCGAGACTCTTCGGGCGGGGCTCTTGCGGAGCGTTCGGACGGCACGGCGTCGTCGTCGGCAAACGCCGTGCAGCACGGCATCTCTGGACCAACCCAATCAAGCTCCAGTCAGCCGCCGCTGGTTAATGACGAGAGCGCCGCACCCGCTGAACTGGCGGATACGGACTCGTTCGCCGCGGCCGGTTCGCCGGAGCGAGCCGACGCAGGTTTCGTCGCGTCGGCGTCCCGAGGCGCCGAGATCGCCGCCTCAGTCGAGTTTGCCGGCGGGGCAGCGCCCAGTCATTACTGGACCTGGCGGCTGCTTGCGGCGGGATTTGCGGTCGACGAATGCGCTGCGATTCGCGGATTGGAACGCGATACCGTGCTGGATCACGCGTTGCGTTCCGTCGATTCCGGATGGCCCGTCGATCCGGCGTGGTTTTTGACGCCCGAAAGTCTGCAGGCCTTTGCCGCAACGATCGGCGACGAAACCCCCTCTCGCATCCGGCCCTTGCTGAGCCGGCTGCCCGCCGGAACCCGCTACGAAGAAGTCCAGTTGTTTCTCAAGTGTCGTTCTGCGACGCTAACTCCTTCGTCCCTTGCGGTTGCAGCAGACTCGCATCGTAATCTGCGAGCAAATGAGCTAGAATGAATTGTTTGTATTTTGAGTTTGCCTGATCAGGCAATTCCTCTCTGAAAGAGGGGCGGCCGGCGCGCGGACGCAACCGACGCCGGCGAACTTTCAGAGAGCTACTGGATTGTGGAAAGGATGTCGATGGACAATCAACCGGCGGGCATGGGCCCCGCTCCGGATAAACAGGCGGCGCAGCGGCCCCGCCCCACTCCTTCTTTCATGGTGTTATTGCTGTTCGCGCTGGTGATCGCGAGCATGCTTTACTTTGGCGGGGAGAGCGCCAAGCGTACGGAAATCAGCTACGGCAAGTTCGTCGAGGAACTCAAGGCCGGCAACGTCGCTGAGGCGACCGTCGGCAGTCGCGAGATCTACGGCAAGTTCAAGCCGGGATATCCAAAGCCGGAAAAGGAAAAGCGGGCCGAAAAGGGCCGCGAGGAGAAATCGGCAACCGGCAAGCAGGCGCCGCCAGCCGGAAAGAAGCAAGCTTCCGCCAAATCCGCCGCCAAGGGCGAAGGCGAGGAATTCGTCGTAGTGACGAGTCCCGTAGCCGGGCAAGAGCTGGACGGTTTGCTGTTGAAGTACCTGGGCGAGAACTACAAGGCGCGCGAGGAAACTGACAGCCTGGCTTTGCAGATGCTATTCCTGCTGGGCTTGCCTCTACTCTTGTTCGCGGGCATGTGGCTCATGTTTCGCCGCGCCCGAGATCAGTTCATGGGGGGCGGCATTCTTTCCGGCTTCAACAAGAGTCCGGCCAAACGCTACGAGAGCGGCAAGCAGCGCATCACCTTCGATGATGTGGCCGGCCTGGAAGGCGTAAAGAACGACCTGACCGAAGTCGTCGAGTTT
>DASZUP010000887.1:0-5233 GCA_035547635.1 Pirellulales bacterium | reverse complement strand
GCTGGGCGATTCCCTCGGCTGTCCCTCGCTCGCGCTTCGGGTTGGTCTTGGGCCGTGCGCAAGTCGGGCTACGCGCCGTCGGCGGCCCTGTTGCGGGCCGCCGCTGGCGGATCGGTCGAGAGCGACGAGTTAGACTCGATTGCGGAACTCGTCGCTGCCCAGAATGCCGGCCTGGATGTTTTCTTGCGTCTTGCCGTGTTTCATCTGGTTCAGCCAGTACTGGGCGCCGGAACTGTCCAGCTCGCGGCCGAGATAGACCTGGAACCAGCCTTGGATCAGACCCAGGCGATACTCGTCGCTGGTGACGAAGCCGAGCACGACGCTCTCTTTGCTGTGGGTCTTGATGTAATCGGTCCAATAGGCGAGTCCCGCGGCATCCACCTGGCGGTTCAGGATGTTCTGGTACAGGGCCGTGACCCAGGCGGCGTCGGTCCCGCCGGCAGTCTGGTAGTACTCGGCCGAGCCGATGATGCCGGCCTGCACCGCCTCTGGCCCGCCGGTGGATTTCCAGACGCTGATCCAGTAGTTGATGCCCGCCTGATCGGCCTGGCGTCCCAGGTACTTCTGGTACAAGGCGTTGATCACGCCGCTACGACGCTCGGTGCTGGTCAGGAAGGTGTCGGCGATCTGCTTGGCGGTCACGCCCTGGTTGACCTGGTCGCTCCAGTACGCCAGCTCGTCGGCCGAGGCCTGGCGGCCCAGCACGTCGAGATACATGTTCTGCAACCAGCTTCCGCTCGACTGGGCGCCGCCCGTGCTGCCGGCCGGAACGGGCGGAGGATCAAAGTTACCGACCAGCGGCAGGGAGAAGTTGCTGCCGAATCCGGCGTACAGGTCGTGACCGAGCGGCGTCGGGCTGAACGGATGGTTCAGCGTGTTGACCTGGCCGGTAACCCGCTTCGTGCCGTTCGGATCGTTGGAGATCAGCCAGTACCACTGCGCCGTGTTCGAATCTGCATTCTGGGCCTGGCCGGGGACGAACACGCCGATATCGGTGATGCCGTCGCGGTTCATGTCGGCCGCGACCGGTCGCGTGAGCACTCCGGCGAACCCGACGGTGTTGGGCAGATCGCTTTGGATGTCAATCGTGGCATTGTAGTTGCCGGTCAGCTTGCCGCCCGGATCCTTACTGGACAGGTCGAAGTAGAACATGCCATTGCTGTACGTTCCCAGGTCGACCTTGCCGTCGCCGTCGAAGTCTCCGGAGATCGGCAAGCCCTTCATGTCACCCGTCAACTTGCCGCCGAGGGACACGTCCGTATTGTCGATGACGTGGTCGTTGTTCATGTCGAGCCACCAGGTCGTGCCGTCGAACAGGCCGATCTGGTCGCCCAGCGCCGGGTTGTTGGTCCAGTTGCCTGCGACCGGCAACCCGTCGATAGCCAACGGCTCGACCACGCTGATGTCGCCCGCGGCGGGGTCGAACGTGCCGTCGCCGTTGAGATCCAGCAGCCAGCGCCACTGCCCGTTGAGGAACCCGTAAGCGCCGAGCTTGTCAAAACCGTTGACCGCGCCATGCGAGTCCGCGAACTTGCCGGCGAACAGCCGGTCCGTCGGGAAGCCGAGCGTGAAGACCGTGTCGCGGTTGGCGGCATCGGGATTCTGCGGGTCGAAGACGGAGTTGCCGTTCAGGTCGACGGAAATGCTTCCGGAACTGTAGGAAGCAAGCTCCGGCCGGCTGTCGACCGTGAACTGGCCGAGGAACTGCCCGCCCGACTTGCCATTGCCTGACGGGAAGCTCGGGCCGAACTCGCCGTCCAGCTTGTTGCCGGCGTTGTCCGTGATGCCGTCGCTGATGGTCAGCGTGTAGCGGTCGTCGGGCAGCGGCGCCGCAAAGTGCAGCGTCGCCACGCTCATGCCGATCGTGCCTGCGGCCGTGGAGTCGCTGAACGTCACCGAAGTGATCGTCACGGCGCCCGTAGCCTGGCCGATCAACTGGTAGTTGCCGGGCGTCGTGGCCAGGATCTGGTTGACGGCCGGGTAGACGAAGTTCGGTCCGACCCGGATCGGCTGGTCGTTGAAGGTGATGTCGATGCTGCTGACCAGCGGAGTCGGGGCGGGGGTGTCCGGCTTATTGGCGAACAGGTTGTAGCCCGGGCTGCCCGTTACGCTGACGTTCTTGACGGTCGGGCCTTGGGTATCGACGAAGATCGACAGCGCCTGGGCGGCCGAGACGTTGCCGGACGCGTCTTCCGCGGTGACGAGCAGATGTCGCACGCCGTCCAGCGAGAAGCCGAAGCTGGAGTTGTTGAGATCGACCTGCGAGGTGATTTGCCAATCGCCGCTCGGGAACTGGTTGGTTCCATCGACCGGCGTGGCCGTGACCATGCCGAGGAACACGTCGCCGTTGTCGACCACGCCGTTGTTATTGGTATCTGAATAGAGCCGCACGACGGCGTTGGCTTCGGCCACGCCGTAGAGCGTGGGCGTGCTGTCGGAGGTGATCCGGTCGTTGATGGTGGCCTGCTGCCCGGCCACGCCCGTATCGCTCGATCCGAGCAGACCGCTGTTGGGCGTGGTCGGCGAACCGAAATAGACCGGCGGGGGCAGCGTGTCGACCACGATCTGGAACGTCGTCGCGTCGCTGACGTTCTTGTTGGAGGGATTCGACGGGCTGTCGATTTCCACCTTGGCCACGATGTTGTGCGAGCCTTCGCCCAGCGGCGTCGTGACTTGCAGTTGGAACACGCCGGTTTGCCCGGCCACGCGGTCCGCATAACCGAGGAAGATGGGCGACAACGGGTTGGTATTGTCGTAGACCGCAATCCGGAAGCTGCCGTTGTTGGCCGGCGAGTACGGGGCGGCGGCGTCGCTGCCGGCCCAGAACGGAATCAGAATCGGCGTGTCGTTCGGCGGGTTGCCGCCGGACGAACCGCCGCCTTGCAGATCGAGCAGACCGTCGGTCGGCGTATTGGCCGCGTCCAGCCGGATGTAGATCGTCGGCGTGTTGTCGCGAGTGACGTTGTCGAGCTGCGAACGGCCGGTATCGTTGCTTTCGATCTGGAAGGCGTCGCCTACGGCCGGGGCCGCGGAGAAACCGGAGGCGAAGGTGAACGTGTGGGTGGCGCCCACATAGCCGGTGATGAGCTGTCGCTGGCCGACGAGCGCTCCCGAGGTGAACTCCAGGTACTTGTTCAAGTAGAAGTTGTTAAGCGTAGACAGCGGCTGCAGCGGCGCGGCCGGGTCGGCCGCCGAGAACGACGTGGTCGACGGCGGCGTGGCGTTGTTGATGGCGCCGGCCGCGACGACCTTATTGAGACCCGCGCTGTCCGGTTTCGGCGCCGGCGTGTTGATGACCGTAAGGTTGTAGCCGTTGACCGTGGTGTCCAGCGCTCCGTAGACGTGCAGATAGTACGTCTCGCCGGCGACCACCGGGATGCGGCGGCGCTCGTCGTTGTTGGAGTCGTTGGCGCCGAAGTTGGCAATTACGTTGCCCGCCGCGTCGGTCACCTGGATCTGCAGGTCGCCGTTGCCGGGCAGGAAGCCGTCGACCTGCTGGAAGTAGACCTGGAAGTCCATCGTTCCGGTGTACTGCGCGACGACCCGGAACCAGTCCTGCTCGGCCTGGACGAAGCGATGCTCGAAGGCATTGGGGAACAATGCCAGGTTCGAGGCGTTGATGGTAGCGCCGGAACCGAGATAGGCCGCCGTGTTGCGCGCGCCGTTCGGATCGTACTTGTCCGGGCCGAGGATCAGCGTCTGCTGGTTGCCCTGAGCGTCGGTGAACGTGTTGGCCTGGACGACGGCCACGTTGGAGTAGCTGATGTCCGGGTATTGGATCGGTTCGCCGCCGCCCTGCGATTGGAACATGCGGACCACGCCGGAATTCGCCGTATTGTTACGGTTGATCACGGCGTAGAGGCCGTTGCCCAACGTTGCGCCGTTCACGTCAGCGACGACCAGAGCGGCGTTGGACGAGACCGGGCCGCCGTTGACGTTGATCAGCAGGTTGTTCGGCATCTTGAAGTCGGCCGCGCCGACGGTATCGTGCCCGGCCGGCGTGGGCGCCGGAATGACCAGGAAGGTGTTGTTGCCGAGGCCGCCGATCACGCCGGCAATCTGGATGTCGCCGCCGAGCACGACCGGCAGCAAGATGACGTTCATGGCGTTTTCGACCGAGACGGACCGGTGCCCGGCACGCGCGTCGACCGTGATCACCGAGCCGGCGTTGTTGCCTTGCACGTCGACCTCGTCGCCCCCGATGGCGCCGTTGCCGTTGACCGTGAAGGCGCCCGTAACGTTGGACAGGTGGAAGATCGTGCTCAGGCCGACCTTGGTCACCGTGCCTGCCGCGGGGCCCGTCGGCTTATAGGTAATGACATCGTCCTGCGCCGTGCCGTTGACCGTCAGGCCATTGCCGCCGGCGTCGAGGTTGGCCACGTCAACGCCGATCAACGTGACAGTACCGCCGTAGCCGGTGATCGTCGTGTCCGTCGGCGGAGCTGCCGCGCTGTCGGCCAGATTGGCCGTCACCAGGCCCGTGGCGCCGGTGAGGTTAACGGTGGCCCCGTCGTCGATAATGGTGTTGGTATACGGCAGGGCGCCGGTCAAGTTGAACTGGTCATTGCCGCCCAGACCGTGAAGCTCCAAGTCGCTTATGGACGAGGTCAGGATCGGAACGGTGATGATGCCGCCGCCGGAAGTCAACTGCGAAAGCTGGACCGTGCCGCCGCCAGCCGGCGTGACCGAGAAACGCTCGCCCGCCGAGGTCGGCACGCCTTCCACGTTGAGGTGGTCCGTGCGGCCGGCGTTGGAAGTGGTGAACGAGACGTTGCCCGTCGTCCCCAGGCCGCTGAAGGTCAACGGCGTCAGGGCGGCGCCGCCGATCAGGCTGCCAGTAATGGCGCCGGCGTCGGGCGTGGCGCCCGGCGTGTAGGTCAGGTCGCTGCCGTTGGCGTTGACCGGAGTGTTGTAGGTCAACGTGTCATTGCCGGCTTCGCCCGTGTAGATGAAGTTCTCGGCTCCGCCGGGCGACGACTGGAAGAAGCCGGGGAAGAGGAACTCCATGGCCGTGACGGTCGAGGTGTTGCCGCCGTCGGCAAACTGGCCGCCGCCCGCCCCCGGCAAAGTGAGGTTGACGCCGGGTACGACCGGAACCGCCGATAACGGATTGTTGGGATTGTACGTGACGTTCTGCGTGCCCGGAGTTTCCAACTCGACGTTGTCGCCCAGCCGGTTGTCTCCGGATGCCGGCGCGCCGCCGGCCACGAAGATCTGGACGTTCCAGACCGCC
>DASZUP010000886.1:0-5442 GCA_035547635.1 Pirellulales bacterium | reverse complement strand
GCGCTGTTCGAGTTTTTTGATCGGCATCTGAAGCCCGCCGCCCGCTGAAACGATCGACTCTTCAACAAGGGAATCTCGTCATGTCTGATGTTTCGCGCCGCAGTTTTCTTTCCGGAGCGATGGCGGCCGCCATGGCGGCGCAGGCGTCTGACGTCGTCGCAGCGCCGTCAAAGCCGCGCATCAAGATCGGACAGATCGGCGTGGGGCACGCCCATGCCTCGAAGCTCTCCGCCTACCGCGCCTCGGATGATTATGAGGTGGTCGGCATTGTCGAACCCGACGCCGAACTGCGCAGGCGGGCCGAGACGCAGCCGGCTTTCAAGGACTTGCCTTGGCTGACGCGAGAACAACTGCTCAATACGCCCGGCTTGCAGGCCGTGCTGGTCGAAACGCAAGTCCGCGATCTGCTCGACAATGCGGAGGCGTGCATCGCGGCGGGCAAGCACGTGCATCTCGACAAGCCGGCGGGCGAGTCGCTGCCGTATTATCGCCGGCTGCTCAACGCGGCTGCCGGCCAGAAGCTGCTCGTTCAGATGGGCTATATGTACCGCTACAATCCCGGCGTCGTGTTGCTGCGCAGAATGCTGGCCGAAGGCTGGTTGGGAGACGTGTTCGAGGTCGACACGGTCATGAGCAAGGTCGTGCCGCCGGCCGCGCGGCGCGGGTTGGCAGAGTATCCGGGCGGCATGATGTTCGAGCTGGGTTGCCACATCGTCGATCTCGTCATCGGCGTGCTAGGCAAGCCGCAGGCCGTGCACGCCTACCCCAGGCACTCGTCGAGTCTTGACGACGGCCTGGCAGACAATATGCTGGCCGTGCTGGAATACCCGCGAGCTACGGCAACGGTTCGCTCCAGCGGCGTCGAAGTGGAAGGCTTCGCACGCCGACATTTCGTTGTGTGCGGAACAGAAGGCACTTGTCACATTCAACCGCTCGATAATCCTTCTGCGCGTATCGCGCTTTCCGCGCCGCACGGCGAATTCCGCCGCGGCTACCAAGACGCGTCGTTTCCGAAGTACGTTCGCTACGTGGCCGATGCGGCTGACATGGCGCAGATCATTCGCGGCGAGAAAGCCGCCGATTTTTCTTACGATCACGACCTGGCCGTGCAGGAAACCGTGTTGCTGGCCTCAGGGCTGAAGACGACGTAGGATCACGCGCCGCGGTTTTGCAAATGTAGTGGAATCGGTGACGATTCCGTCGACATTGCTCCAAGGCCACGGAATCGTCACCGATTCCGCTACCGTTGCCTTGAAGAACCGCAGCGCGCGTTCTACCCCGTGCTCCCTTCGGCGACAGGAGACGCTGTAGCAGGCGTCTTGTCGGCCGCAGGCGTTTCATCTGCAGGAAGCTCTGTCTCGGGCGTTTCTGCGGCGCCTGCTTCATCGTTTGAAGGCTCCTCGGCGAACACCTCCTTGCCGTCGGCCAGGCTGTCTCCCAGGGCCACTCGGCGCCGCTTGCCGTCGAATTCGATCTCGATGGCATGGGCGTCGATGCGAGCGACCGTGGCATGTACGCTGCCGACGTCGATCTGGTCGCCTTCGTAGAGCTCTCGCCTGCGGTTCCAAGTACGCAAGCTGAGCCAGGCTTGCAAGCGCCCGTCAACCTTCATGATGGCCGTGACAAAGGCGTCTTTGGACGCATCGCTGACTTCGGGCGCCTCCGAATAAGGCGCGAACACATTGCGGTTAGCGATCGGCCGCCGGTATTCTTCGAGGTCTTTGAAGGCCAGGCGATCGCTGGTCGCCTCGTTGAGTTGGTCCTGACGGTCGGCGCGGGGCAGCACCAAAGCCTCGATGCTTAGCGAGACGTCGAACATCAACCGCGATTGCGGGGAAAACATCGATGCAAACCCGCCGCCCATCGGCCAGCCTCGCATGCGACCTTCCGGCCGCGAGCCGCCGCGTTCGTCGCCTCCGCGCGGGTCGCCTGCTTGTCTCGAACCTTGAGACGCAGGATCGCCAGACCCGGGGGCGGCGGACGTCGGACCGCCCGTGGGAGAGCCTTCACTCGTCGGCCCTGGGAGAGCCGCCCCTTCACGAGAGGCAAGCTGCGATCCGCCGCCGGACGAGGAGCTTTCACCGCTCGGATTTTCGCGGGACGATTCTTCACGTGAAGCGCCGTCGCGAGAACGTCTTCCGCGTCGAAACCCGCCGCCCCAGGGAAACCCGGCCATTGAACCTGGGCCGCCGCCCGGCTGAGCGCTCTCGGTTGATTCAATCGGCGTGAGCGTGAATCGCTGCAGTTGGTGCAGGTGGTCCGCGCGATAGAACTCGTACAGCAATTGCGTGACCTGGCTCAACGTGCCTTGTCCGCGGACGGTGAACGGAAGGCGGTTGTAAATGCCGAGCCGAGGCATGGGCGGGCTGGACGTGACCTCGGCCTTGGCCAGTCGAATCTTCTCGACCGTATTGGCCAGCCAGTTCTGGTACAGCGAACGCGCCTTGACCAGGTCGGACGGCAATGAACGCCGGTTCCACTCGTCCAACTGTTTCTTGGCGCGCCGACCGCGCATTTCGGCGGTCCGCTGGTCATCCAATTCCTGGTGCAACACGTCGATGCGCATTTGCCGCTCATCGAAGGCGCTTTGTACAAAGCTGTAGCCGAATTGCACCGCGGCGACCAGAGCGGCGCCGCCGGCGATCTTGGCCAGCAGACGTTCACGTTGCTGCATGACAACTACCGCGAAGGGCCCTCCTGGGATTCGGCGCCGGCGCCTGGTTTGTCGCCGTCATTGTCGCCGCCGGATGGTTTTTCACTGGTTGCTTCGCCGCCTGATTGGTCACCGTCGGACTTTTTATCGTCCTGCTGATCGTCGTCGCGACGATCTTCGCGGCTGCGTTGGCTGCGTTGGCTGCGTTCGCCGCCGTCTGCTGCTCTTTCGTCAGCTCCGCGCCGGCCTGGGCCGCCGTCATCAAAACGGCCTTCGCCGGAGTCGCCTCGCCGCTCGTCTCCCCGCCCGTAATCGCCGCGACTTCGCCTTCGGCTGCCGCGTTCGCCGGAGTCTTCGCCGTCTTCGCCCGAGCGTCGGCCGCGTCCGCCATAACCGCCATATCCGCCGCCAAATCCACCGAACCCGCCGCCTCCAAACCCGCCGCCGAATCCGCCGAAACCTCCGCCGGGGCTGAAACCCGGAGCCGCTTCTTCTTCCGAAACGGGCGCGGGCGGCTTTTCAGCGGCGCGCTTGCGATACGCCTCGGCGTCTTGCGGCGCGACGGCCATGGCGGTCGTGAAGCGCCAGGCATAGCCTTCCTTGCTCGAGTCCTGCGTCAGGCCACGTCCTTCGACGCGATGCACGCCGTCACGCAGGCTGGCTTCCAGTACATCCGCCGTACCGGCTTCGCGCAGGTAGCCTTCCAGCGAGATTTCGCCGCCGTCGTTGCGCGGCCCCACGCGCAACTGCGTGATCAACACATCCTTGGCCTGGGGGAAATCGTTCGAAAGCTCGCGCAGTTCATCCAGCCAGTTGATGTCGCTCGCCGTCCAGGCCCCAATTTCTTTGGCAGCCAATTCCGTATCTTTGAGCTTATCGACCAATGCTTGTTGGCTGCGGAGCTGTTCCTCCAGCTGGGCGATCTGCTCGTCCATCGCCGCCGTTTCCGACCAGAACCAGAAATACGCCAACAAGACGACGGAAGCCGCGGCGGCCGCCGCCCAGACGATAGTCCTGCGCCGGTCAGGCGGAGGAGGCCGGCGGCGCGGATTGAGGAAATCGATGGCGGGCCGCTTGTGCTCCGCTTCATCGAGCAGCATGCCCAACAGCGGAGCGAAGCGGCCGGTATGCTCCGGCGACGCCTTGCTCAATTCGTCGCCCAGCTTCAAGCCGGCGAAGGGATCGAACAACCGGCAGGGCAAATCACAGCCTCGTTCGATCTGCGCCGCCAGCGCCGCATGGTCTTCTCCGCTGCCGCAGAGATGGATGACTTCGACCTTGCGGCCTTCCAACTGGTTGCGCGCGGCGGCGACCGTGCGGCGAATTTCGCCCAGCAGCGGCCGATATCCCTCCGGGGCCAAGGCATCGCCGGGCAGTCGGGCGGTGCGCAAAAAAACGACCTGGCCGTCGACCAAGACCGTCAGATCGGCTTCTTCGGCCAGCACATCGACCAGCAGCTGCGCGCTGGCCGCTTCGCGCCAGTGGGTCCGTCGTAACAGCGAGGCGGCTGCGCAAGGGCGCAGGGCCAGCCGTTCGGGCGTCACGCCCGCCAGTTGCGCCGTTTCTTGAATCTGCTTGACCAGCTCCGGGGAGATGGCGGCAGCCAGCACCAGTCGCGGTTTGTCGGCCTCGCTCGAAAGCGGAATAAAATCGAGGGGCCAGTGCTCTCCCAAGGCGTTGAAGTCTCGCATCGCCTGGAACCGCACCAGGTCGGGCAGTTCGTCGTCGGGCGAAGGGGGCAACGAAAGCTGCTTCAACTCAATATTGGCGCGGCCCACCGCAATCAAGGTTTGCGGCCGCCCGATGCGGCGCGCGGCAAGCGCCGCGCCAATGACCTTGCCGCGATCCTGATCGCCGGTTCCCTGTTTGCCGCCGCCTTGTTCGCCGACGGGCGGCAACGCAATGGCGAACGCTTCTTCGATTACCGCCGACTCTCCGCGCACCGACGCCACGACGGCACGGGCTTCGCGATCATCCCATTCCAGCGCCAGCAAGCGAGCCATCAGGAAATACCTCAGCGTCAGGCCAAATGAATGCGAGATTCGGAAAGTGGAATTCGGAAAGTCATGGCCGGGGACCTGCTTTCTCCGTTTCTTTACGGAGTACTGACTCCCAGTATCGCCGGGCTATAGCCGCGTCCCAAGTGGGTCAGATCTCTCCAGAATAATAGCCGGGGGATAGGGGTGGTAGCGTCGACCACCGCTTCGATGCGGCAGACGGGCCCCGGCCGGTCGAAGTGGCCGACCACTTGAGCCCGGTAAACCCGGCCCGAAGCCGTTACATACGGCATGATCTGCTTCATCAGATTCAAGTCGACCAGGTTTTGTTCGTACAGCCACGTCGCATATTGCTGGCTGGCGTTGGCCTGACTCGGGTCGGCCGGTCGGCTGCTGAGAATCCGGTCGACCGTCTGCGCGTCGATTTTGGGGATCGTCAGCAGCACCGGACGCGGGGCCTGGTTGATGTTGATCCGGCCGGGCGCCGTGGCCGCAGGCACGATCGTCAGGTAGTCGAGCAGCTTGGATATGTAACTGGCCATGGACGACGGCGTCGCCGCGAACGGACTGTCGAGGACGGTCGCCGAGCGGTCGCCGGGAAACGTGATTTGAACCTTCGCGCCGACCAGGTCCAGCGGCGAAGCAAGCTGCGTGCTGCCCGATTTTGTCAAATCGGGCGTGCGGCCGTTGATCGGAGAGGCCAGTTGGTTGGTTTGCACTACCTGACCCTGGCGATAGGCGACGATGAATGAAGCCTGGTCGCCGTCGAGCACCGCCGAGAGTTCTTCGAAC
>DASZUP010000885.1:0-3142 GCA_035547635.1 Pirellulales bacterium | reverse complement strand
CACGAAGGTCGGTCCTTGCACGCGATAGTAATGGCCGATGCCGGGCTTATCGGCGCCCGCCCAGGCGAAGTAAACGTTTTCGATCCCCGCCTTGCGCACTTCCGCAATCCGCGCCGCGCCGATTTCCGTCGGCATCTTGTCGGTATAGGCATTCAGCAGGTTCCACAGGACTTCAACCTGCTCGTCCTTCAGTTCCTTGGCAGGCAAGCCGGCCGGCGGCGCGTCGGGAGCATTCGGTTCGCCCGCGGCGCGAATCTCGGCCAGCGCCTTTTCGGCAATGACCGCTTTGCTTCGCTGATCTTTGTCCAGCGAATGCAGCAAGTTGAATCCGAGCTCTTCTTCGTCGCGCAAGACGCGCGTGCCTTTTTTGGGCGCCCCTTCAAGGCTCGTCTGCACCTCGGCGGGATTGGCGCCAAAGAAGGCCGGGGTAATGGCCGTCGCCTTGCCGTCCTCCACAACGAAGTTCAAAGACAAGTGGTGCCCTTCGACGCTCCATCCCCAGCGCCCCTCGCGCGCGGGAGCTCCGAAGACGGTGAAGTAGTACCGTTCCGGGTCGCGGATCGGGCCGCCTTCGCGCTTTTTTTCCAATTCCCGCAGAATGCCTTCCAGGCTCATGATGGTCACGGCCTTCTTGTAACCCAGCTCGCTGACTCCACAGGCAAGCAGGGCGTGAGCCTGCTTGCGTGACGCCTCGCTCATGTGCTTGATCTGAACGCCCTTGCGCATGTCTTTGGGGATGAAGTGCCAGTCCAGCCGGGCGGGGTCGTCGAAAGCGACGACGGCCTGGCTTTGCTGCGCTTCCGGCAGACTGGACAGGAACTGCTGAGCCGCCTGAGTCATGTCGCCGCCGGGGCGGAAGTTCAGCATGCCAAACGCCGCGCCGGAGAAAAGCAGCAGCATGGCCAGGACCATGAAATGTTTCCGCATCGGGATCATGGAAAGTTCCTTTGCATCCAAGGTCGCCTGTAGCGCAAGATCCGGCCCCGCGGGGCCTCTCGCTGTTGATCAAGATTCGCGGTCGCCGCCGTATTTCACGTGTGGCTCTGTCGCAATATCAGTCCGCCAAACCAAGGCTCCTACCTTACTCGCCCCGCACGACGAAAACCAGTTACCCCGCCAATGGCAACCGCGGCCGGCGAACACCGCCGGGCAATTTCAATCGGCACGCCGATTGCTTTGGGGTGCGTGACTCAATGCCAGGCCGGCTCCGGCTGCCCCTGATGCTAGTTCGGTTGGGCGGTTCGTTCGACTTCGCCCTGCGTCGCAGCCCTGTCCAGGCGCATTAAGTCAAAAATAGCAAAAAGCTTACACCACAGGGGCGAATCGGAGGCTGGAATCCCGGCAAAGACATGCCTGACGGGGGGGTGAACAGAAATTACGCCCTAAACATCCCGTCCGATGAACAGATTCTGTCCACAATCCTTGAGTTAGTAGTAATGCGAGATAAATCCGGGCTTATTTCTTTTGCGAGCAGGCTGCCAACGGCATGCCAATCGTTCCAGGGGCCTTTCGGGGTCGAGTCAATGGGGGAAAGGTCGCTGCTATGAAATTGACGAAGTCTGCAATCATTGTCGACTACAAGCTGGTTGCCAGCTTCGAAAGCGTAAAGCAAAAGCTGTTGCGACCTAAGTACGAAGACCGCTGGGACAAGCCGCTGGCCTACTGGGTCGTGGCGACGGACCGGCGCCTTCCGCTGGCGTTCATGAGCACCACGCTGGGCGAGTTGCTCAATACCCCGCTCGAAGAGCTGTACGCCACGCCCGGCATCGGACAAAAGAAGATCCGAACGTTGATCGGTTTGCTGGTGCGAGCTTCGCAGCCGCAACCGCCCGGCGCCGTCGCCAAAGGGGCGGACGATGATATTGAACGCGTGCCTCAAGCGCCTTCCAAGAACGGCAAGCGCAAGACGGCGGAAGTTGATCCGACCATTGTTTCCGAGGCGTTGTGGGTGGATTGGCGAGCCAGCGTGCGAGATCATGGGCTGGATCAGGAGACGCTGGGCCGCTATGTCTCCAGCCTGCAACAGTTGCCTCGCGTGATCTGGAACGCCCCGCTGGAAGCCTACCTGGAACTGGCGTTGTCGGACATTCGCTCCTTGAAGACGCACGGCGAGAAGCGGGTGGGGGCCGTGCTGGAAGTGTTCGGCAATTTGCACCAGATGGTCGTTCGCTTGGGAACGAATTCACAGTTAGGGGTGCGGATCCTGCCGAAGTTCGTATTGCAGCTTGAAAACTGGGTCTTGCGCTATTTGCAGCGCCCAGGCGTCCCCGATGTCGAAGAGTTGCGAACGGCTTTCATCAAGCCGTTGCTGGACCAGGTCCGCATCGACGCCGGCAGTCAGATCGCCAAACTGGCGGAGAACCGCTTGGCTCCCAGCGGCGCCACGGTCCGACAGGCGGCCCAGAGAATGGGCCTGACGCGCGCCAGGATTTATCAACTGCTCGGCGAAGTGGCGACGATCATCAAGGTCCGCTGGCCTGAAGGCCAAGCGCTGGCGACCAGGCTGCAAGAGCAACTTCAAGCGCGCGAGGCGGACGCCGAAACGCTCGAATTGCTCAACGCGGCCATCGAGTTGTTCTTCGTGGCCGGCGACCATGACCTGCCAGCCCCGTTTTCGCCGGACGTGCAAGCGCCTGCGCCGACCAACGGCCTGCACCCGGGCAATGGCAAGACCAATGGTCACGCTGCCAAGGCCCGGAAAGCAAATGGCCGACCGGCGCTGCCTAAGAGCGCTTATCGCTGAGCGTTGTCGCGGAACGCCGAATTCGACCGGCCGCGAGAGCCCGCCGGAACGTGGGCCGCGTCACCCGTGCGGGAGTCGCGGTCTCCGTGCGGGCGATCCAGCCGATAATTGCCGAGGTCCGACGTCGCGTCGCTCGGCGCCGGCAGTTTCCAGGCCAACCGCTGACGACGATGGTAGCCCCACTCACAAGCGGCCAGCAGCCGGCCGATCAATTGCGCCAAGGCGGCGGGGCGAGGCAAAGCCTGGAAAAACGCTCCGGCCGCCACCGGGCCGTGAGCAGCGCATGATTTCAGCCAACCGTGCGACGCGGCATGGCGCCAGAACAATCGTTCAGCGCTGCGAGCTTCGCTGAAGGCCCCGTCTCGCCGCTGCGCAGCGGCCGACAATCAGACGCGCGAC
>DASZUP010000884.1:0-11455 GCA_035547635.1 Pirellulales bacterium | reverse complement strand
ACCGCCCAGAAGGTCGTCAACTCCCGCTGGCTGGCCGAGATCGAGGCCATCAACAAGGTCCATCACTGCTACAATCCTGCGACCTGGAGAGAAAGGAACCACTACGTCTTCTGGTTCCACGACACGACCTTTGAGTGCATCGCCAAGTCCTTCGAGGTCGAGGTCTACCAAGAGAGTGTGGCTTCTATGCTGTCGAGGATGTGCCAGCGGCTCCTCTCGTAATCGGCGTCACTCGCCGATCACCTTCACCAGCACCCGCTTGTTTCTGCGGCCATCGAACTCGCCGTAGAAGATCTGCTCCCAAGGGCCGAAGTCGAGCTTGCCGTTTGTGATGGCGACCACGACCTCGCGGCCCATAATCTGGCGTTTCAGATGGGCGTCGGCGTTGTCCTCGCCGGTGCGGTTGTGGGCGTATCGCTGCGGAGAAGCGTCGAAGGGGGCGAGGCCTTCGAGCCACTGCTTGTAGTCTTCGTGCAGGCCCGACTCGTCGTCGTTGATGAACACGCTGGCCGTGATGTGCATGGCGTTGACCAGGCACAAGCCCTCCTGCACGCCGCTTTGCCGGACGATCGCTTCGACCCGCGGCGTGATATTCAAAAACGCCATCCGAGCGGGCAGGTTGAACGTGAGATACTCGGTTTGCGATTTCATGGCGTTACACCGGCCGCGTCACGGTGCGGAGCACGCGCGCGGTGGCGTGAGACTTGTTGAGCACGTAGAAGTGAAGGCCCGGCACGCCGGCGTCAATCAGCTCCTGCGTTTGCCGGGTGGCGAATTCCACGCCGACTTCGAACTGATCTTCCGGCCGGCCTTCTTGCCGCTCCAGGCTGGCGACGAATTCCGGCGGCAGCTTGGCGCCGCAGAGCGAAGTGATGCGGCGAATCTGCGCCAGGTTGGTCACCGGCAAGATGCCGGGCACAATCGGCGCCCGAATGCCCAGCCGATCGCAATCTTCGCGAAAGCGGAAGAAGTCCTCGTTGATGTAGAACAGTTGCGTGATCACGATATCGCCGCCGGCGTCGATCTTGCGCTTCAGATTCTCCAGGTCGGCTTCCGGGCTCAAGGCCTCGATATGCGTCTCCGGATAACCGGCCACGGCCACGCCGAACGCAGGGAACTCGCCTCGAATCAGCGACACCAGCTCGCTGGCGTAGCGCAGCCCGCCGGCGACGGCCTGGAACTGCGTTTGCCCCCTGGGCGGAGCGCCGCGCAGGGCCACGATATGTTCAATGCCGCGCTGTTGCGCGTCTCGCAAGTAGCTGCGCAGCTCATCGGCCGTCGAGCCGACACAGGTCAGATGCGAGGCTACGGGGCATCCGAAGCGCTGCCGCACGCGCTCGACGATCTCCAGCGTTTTCTGTCGCGTGGAACCGCCCGCGCCGTAGGTGCATGTAATGTAGCTGGGCTCGAACGCAACCAGCTCTTCCAGGTTGCGGAACAGCTCTTCCTCGCCTGCTTCCGACTTGGGCGGAAACAGCTCGAACGACAGGCCGAACGCGCCGGCGGAATAGAATTCGGAAAGTTTCATGAATCATCTCATTACAAAGACAGCGGCTCTCCGGCAATCTGCCGTTCGTCGCGAGTCAGTTCGTACATGTCGTGCAATAACTGCACGTCGCACGGGCGCTGCTCGACGTTGCGACGTGCGAACATCCGCGCTTGCGTGGCGACCATCACCTCGACGGGCGCCTCGGTCACTTGCCCGAACAACCGGGCGTAGTTGGTAAAGCTCGGCACGTTGGTCGTCACAAATCCGTAGACCATGCTGCAAACGCCGATCGTTTTCCCGGTGAAAATGCCGGTGTTGATCGCCGTTTTGGCGTAATCGCCGGCAATGCAGCCGACAAACTGCATCCCGGTCGGAGTCTTGCGGCCGTGATACTCCATGTTGACCGTACCGTACGTATTCTTCAAGTCGCTGTTGCAGGTGCCGGCGCCAAGATTGATCCAACTGCCAAGGTAACTGTGGCCCAAACAGCCGTGGTGCTGCTTGTTGGTGTACGGTTCGATGATGGATCCTTCCACCTCCCCGCCAACCTTGGCGGTGTGCTGCAAGGCCACGCAATCCTTGATGGCCGCCTGCTCGATCACCCGGGCGGAGCGGCCCAGGTAGATCGGCCCGCACAAGTAACCGTGCGGGCCGACCGAGGCGCGCTCGTCGATCACGATCGGTCCGTTGCGCGTATCGCAGACGGTGTGCTGCCCCAACTGCGCGCCTTCCGCCACAAACACGCCGTCGGCAATTTCACGGTAGCCGCCCCCCGCCAGCCGTCGCTTCAAGTTCGGCGCCAGGATTTTCAGATGATGGCGAATGACGTCGTGCGGGTAGTCGAACAGCGGCGCCGGCGGCTCGTCCAGCATCGGCAAACCGGTGCGGCTGAACCATTCATCGAGTTCCGCGGCGCCGGCTTCAGGAGCCGGCAACTCCGTCCCGGGCGGCAAGACGGCCAAAGCCACGTTCGCCAGGCCGTCGTGCAAATGCCGGTCGGCTTCCGGGCGATGCTGGTCGCTGGCGCGGACCACTCCCGGCCGCTTTGCGGCGAGCAGCTTGCCAAGCCGGTCGATGGTCTCCGCCGCAGGCACGAGCCGCGCATTGACGAGCGCCGCAGCTTCGCCGGCCGGCGGCTTGCCGGGCGGCTGCGCCTGGCGGAAATCTCGCAGGTGAGGACGCACCCAGGCGTGCACCTCGCCGCCTAATTCGGAAAGCAGATCCAGCAGCCGATAAGATCCGCAACTGATTGCATACGCCGGCTTGCCGGTGGTCACCGGGTAAAGCTGGGGAACGCGGCTATCCTCGAACAGGAAAATCTTCATAAGCGGCGCCAAGAGTTGCGGTCGGGCAGCCGTTACCTTAGGACAGATGTCCTATCCGGGTCAACGGAAGCTGCCGCAGGAACGGCGAGTGCGGAGCCGCAGGATGAGCAACGGGCGAAGGATGGCGATCGACCGCCCAGGCAGGGATTGCGTACCGAACGGTCGAGACGAAGCGCAAAAAACACACCAAGCGCGAAGCGCGAGCGAGGGCTTTCGACGCGACCTTCTTATCATTCCCTCGCTTGCGCTTCGGGTTAGTGTTGGCCGTGCGCAATTATTCCCTCGCTTGCGCTTCGGGTTAGTGTTGGCCGTGCGCAAGCGAGGCTCGGCACAAGCATCGCCGATGTTGCGCTGGGAACCGGGGTGAAGGCGCGCCGCGAAAGAGGCTCGCGAGCAATATGCTTGCGCGACCAGACCGCACTGATTGCGCCTGCGTCTGCGCCGTACCACGGACTTCTTGATGTCCGGACTTTCTCGGCGCCGTGGACTTCTGGATCAGCCGACGATCTTCGTGATCCGCACGCGGGTGTTCATCTGGCGATGCCCGGTCTTGCGGCGAGAATTCTTGCGGCGACGAGCTTTCTGCACGACCAGCTTGGGGCCCTGCACGACGCCCAGCACCTCGGCCTTGACCTCGGCGCCTGACACCGTCGGCTGGCCCAGCTTGAGCTCGGCGCCCTCGCCATAAGCCAGAACCTGATCGAAGGTCAATTCGGCGCCGGAGCTCAGCTCGCGGTAATCGACCACCAGTTCCTGGCCCTCTTCCACCTTGTATTGACGTCCGCCGTCTACAATGATCGCGTACATTGCCTGTCCAGTATTGGGCTAACCAGCCGTTATTGGCCTAAACCGTGTCAAAGCGGGCGCCGCATGCCCGCCCGGATAAACTATTCAAACTTCTCGGACGTTCGCCTGCTAACGAGCGGCTTCCGCCCTGGCAGGGGAAAGCTCGCTAATTTAGCAGACGCCGGCCCGCTCGTCGAGGGCCGGTTGTGGCTTTGCCGCCGGCAGGTTGCCCCGAACAACTCGCCGGGCCGAGCTACACGTGCGGCCCCCGCAGCTCTCGCCCGTTGGCATCGTAGCATTCCAGCACCAGCGATTCCGGCGCAACGCCTTCTCTGCCAATGATTTGGACCACGACATTGTAAACGTCTTCCAATCGGGCCAGCTCGCGGCGTTTCTTGTTATTCAGGTAGGTCGCCACGTCGTCGGCCACCGTCGCGGTCACGCGAACCAGGCCCTCCTGTTGAGCGGCCAGGATCAACAGCCGGACGACTTCAATGGCCATGCTCTCGGCCGTCTTGACGACGCCCGTGCCGCCGCAATCCGGACAGTCCTTGAACACGCTCCGCTTCAGACTGGGGCGAATCCGCTGCCGCGTCATTTCGACCAGGCCGAACGGGCTGGTCCGCAGGATCTTGGTGCGGGCGCGGTCGCGCTTTACGGCGTCGCGCAGCGCGCGTTCGACGCTGCGGCGGTGCTTTTCTTTCCGCATGTCGATGAAATCGTTGACGATCACGCCGCCCAGGTCTCGCAGCCGCAACTGGCGGGCAATCTCCCTGGCGGCCAGCAGGTTCATCTGATAGGCGGTCTCTTCCGCGTTGTCGTCCGCGCGGAAATTGCCGCTGTTCACGTCGATCGCCACCAGCGCCTCGGTCTGGTCGATCACGATGCCGCCGCCCTGTTTCAGCGGGACGGAGCGCTGATGGATGCGGCTGATTTCTTCATCGAGGCGATAGCGATGAAACAGCGGCTCCTTGCCTTCATAAAGCTGCAGCCGGTTGACGTACCGCGGCATGACGATCTGCAGGAACTCCTTGGCGCGCTCGTAGGCCGTGGGTTCATCGATATAGATCGAGTCGACGTCGCCGGTGAAGACGTCGCGAATCGTGCGAATGATCATGTCGCTTTCTTCGTAGATGTCGATCGGCGCGGGGAACTTCTTGATTCGCCGCACGATGACTTTCCACAACCGCAACAGGTACGCCAGATCCCGCGACAGCTCTTTCTTGGTGCGGTCCACGCCGGCCGTGCGCACGATGAAGCCCAGCCCCTTGGGCGGATTGAGCTCCAGCATGATGTCTCGCAGCTTGCGACGGGCGTCTTCGTCTTCGATCTTGCGAGACACGCCCACCCGGCCCAAGGCGGGCATCAGCACCAGGTAACGGCCCGGAATGCTGATATAGGTGGAGAGGGTCGGCCCCTTGGTGCCGATCCCCTCCTTGATGACTTGCACCAACACTTCGTCGCCGCGGCGCAGAATCTCCTGGATCGGCGGCTTGACTCGGGGCCTGGCGCCGGGGCGCATGCGGCGCGGGCGCCGGCCGCGGCCTCCCCCGCCGGACTCCTGGCCTTCGCCCGAATCCTCGCCGCCGTTGTTGTCTCCGAAGTCGAAATCGCGAGCGGAGCGCCCGCCGCCGGATTCGATCGGTTTGCCCGGGTCGTAGCCGCCCTGGCGAAAATACTGCGGTTCGATGTCGCTGATGTGCAGGAAGCCGTTGCGGCCGACGCCGAAATCGACGAAAGCGGCCTGAATGCTCGGCTCGAGATTGACGACGCGCCCCTTGTAGATGTTTCCGACGTAATTATCCTGGCTGCTGCGCTCAATATAGAGCTCTTCGAGCATTCCATCCTCGACGATCGCAATCCGGCACTCCTCCGGCTGCGATACGTTGATCAGCATCTCTTGCTTCATGATCTCGCTTTCTTGTTCGGCATGGCGAATGAGTACGCCGCCGCAAGGCGACTCGCCTTCTGCGAGCCGGAAGATCGCTGGCAGGAATCATGTTTCCAACTCCACGGCTGTGCGCGTGAGATAGATCCCGCATTGTTCCAGATCTTCCAGCCCCAGTGATTCGAGCAATTCTCGCGGCCGGGCGGTTCCCTGTCGGGTCACCCGAATGTGCATTCGCAGCACCCCGTCGTCGGCCAGTTCGAGCCGTTCCACGAAGGCGCCCAGGTCGACCGGTTTGCGGCCGTTGCCTCGGTCCACGGCGTGCGAGTCTTCGGTTTGCCAGTCGATCAAGCGCTCGGCCAGTCGGGCTCGGCGCTCGGGCGGAACGGGTAATTCGAACGTAACTCGCCGCGCCTGAGAGGGCCCTTCGCCCGGCGGCCGCAATTCGGCCGCCGTGATCTCCAACCCTGCCGGAGCGTGTCGCTGCAACACGGCTGCTAATCCCTCGGCGTCCGTCTCGTCGGCAAGTTCGACCTCCAGCACCTCGTCGGCGCCGGAAACGCCCATCGCCAAAGCCGAAGGAAAACTCATCCGCGGTTTGGGGTGAAAGCCTTCGCTCATGCGCAGGCCAACGCCTGCGCGCCGAAACAGCCGCTCCCACGCGCGAACGAGATCGCGGTGGCCGATCAGCCTCAGGTCGCCTTGCTTGCGAAAACGAATGCGTACTCGTCGTCGAACCATCGGTTCGCTTGCTCCGCACCGCTGCCGTCGCCGTGCGGAGCCTCAAAAACTTCCTGCCTTGGTATTGCCTGCGAACCCATTCGCCGGCCAGGCAGGCTTGAAATCTTGTCGCTCTCTCGCTAGAGAACGCCCTGCGTGGCGCCGCGGCCGGCTCGCACCCGGTGTGCGAGCCCGCTCGAACGGCACGGAGGCCATCCCCTAGCAATTTCCTCGATAACTCGTCTGGTCCCGCCGCCTGCCGGCGTTCTGTTTCGGCCCCGGTTCCGTCTTGGTTCTGCTTCCGGCACTGGTCGTGGAGGAATTCGGCTGTCGTGATCAGGTTCCGCCCTGAGTCAGCGGCCCCCGTCGGGCAGCACCTTCTTCAGTTCCTCCTTCAGGTAGCTCTTGATGTCGCGAGCATTCTCCAGCGTGAGGGCGCGAGATGCAACCGCCTCACACTGGGAAATCGTCACGCTGCGAATCACCCGCTTGATTTCCGGAAGCGCGGCGGGGGTTACGCTCAACTGCCGCAAACCCAACCCCAGTAACAACATGGTATACGTAGGGCTGCCGCTCATCTGGCCGCACAAGTTCACCGGAGTCTGCCGCTGCCGGGAGCTTTGCATGGCCATCTCAATCAGCCTCAGCACCGACGGATCGCTGGCCGTATACAGCCCTGAGACGTCCTTATTGCTGCGATCGACCGCCAAGGCATACTGAATCAGGTCATTGGTGCCGATGCTGAGAAAATCGACCTCCTCGACGAAATGGTCCATCATGATCACGACCGAGGGAACCTCGACCATCATGCCGACCTTCACGTCTCGGCGGAAGGGCAATCCGTGCTCTTCCAGGTCTTCCATCACGTCGGCCAGCACCATCTTGGCCTGGCGCAGCTCCAACATGGTGGAAACCAACGGGAACATGACCTGCACGTCCCCCAGCACGCTGGCCCGCAGAATGGCGCGCAACTGGGTGCGAAAAATCGGCAGGTTCCGCAACGAGAGCCGAATGCTGCGCAAGCCCAGAAACGGGTTGCGTTCCGTATCGGCCTGTGAAGCGGTCAGTTTGTCGGCGCCCAGATCCAGCGTGCGGATCACGACCGGCCGGCCGCTCATCGCCTGCGCCACGCCCGCATAGGCCTGGTATTGAGCCTCTTCGTCCGGCTCGGTTTCCGCGCCGAGATACAGGAACTCGGTGCGGTACAACCCGATGCCGTCGGCGCCGCGGTCCAGACAGTGCTGGACCTCGTGCGGAAACTCGATATTGCCGTGCAATTGAATCCGGACGCCGTCGGTCGTTTCCGCCGGGAGTTCCCGAAACGTCTCCAACTCCAGCGCGTGGGTCCGGCGCCGCTCGACCATCCGGACGTAGTGGTTCAGCGTTTCATCGTCGGGCTGGATGATCACCAACCCCTGGTCGCCGTCGATGATCACGCGTTCGCCCCCCGTGATCTCGGACAGGAACAGACCGGTTCCGACGACGGCGGGAATCTCCAACGCCTCGGCTACGATCGCCGTGTGGCTGCCCGCGCCGCCCATTTCCGTGACGAAGCCGCGCACGTACTTGCGGTCGAGATTGGCCGTTTCGCTGGGCGTCAGGTTGTGCGCCAGAATCAGCGAAGGCGACGTCAGATGGGCGATTCCTTCGCGACGCCGCCCGAGCAGGTGCCGCAGCAACCGCTTCTCGATATCGAAAATGTCCGTCGCCCGCTCCGCCATCGGCCCCGATTCCAGGGACTGAAACACTTTGGCGTAACGGCGCAAGGTGCGACAGACCGCATATTCGGGGGCGTAGTGGCGTTCGCGAATAGACTGCTCCACTTCGGCACGGAGCTTGGCGTCGCGAAGCATCTGCAGATGCGCTTCGAAGATGGCGCCGTATTGCTGGCCCAGTTCGCGCGCCACGGCATCGCGATGGCCCTCGATTTCCTGGGCGGCGGCGGCGAAGGCGCGCTCGAGACGCTGCAACTCTTCATCGACGGCGTTGCGAGCCAGGAACCGGCGAGGGACGCGATAGCCCTCGGTGTCCATGACGAACGCCTCGCCAATGACCACGCCAGGCGAAACGGCGATTCCCTGCAATTTCTGCATCGATTAGTGAATGTTTTCGTTTTCGGCGAAGTCGTGCTCGACCAGCGCAACCAGGGCGTCGAGGGCCGCTTGAGCATCGGGTCCCGCCGCTTCGATCGACAGCGTCGTACCCTCGGCCGCGGCCAGCGTCAGAATGCCCAGAATACTCTTGCCGTCCACACGTTCGTGGCCCTTGACGATCTCGACCTTCGACTCGAATCGCGTCGCCAGCTTGACGAACATGTCCGCGGGGCGCGCGTGCAATCCCTGAGGATTGGTGACCACGACGGTTTTGACGACCCTCGGTTCGCTCATGATCTTCCGTATCGTTCGTTCGCCGCGACTTGCCGGCGACAAAGAGCGGCGGCGCCGCTCAAGTGATCAGCGCCGCCAGGATTGGCGACTTGCGGCGGCCCGACCCCAACAAGGGAACAGACGCTAAGAAACGAACTGATTGTTGTCGGCCTCGTCCAGCAACGTCACGATGTCTTCCGCGTTCTTGGCCTGCTTCAGAAAACGGCAGAAAGTCTCGTCTCGCAACTGCCGCGAGACGTTTTCCAACGCTCGCAGGTGATCGCCGGGGCGATCGGGCGGAGAAATCAAGAGAAAAAACAAATGCACCTTTTCGCCGTCGAGACTGCTGAAGTCGACCCCTTCGGAACTCACCGCCACCGTGCCGACGAGTCGCTCGACGCTGGGATGCTTGGTGTGCGGCACGGCAACCCCGCGGCCAATGCCGGTGCTGCCAAGTTCTTCGCGTTTCAGAATTGCCTTGACGATGCCTTCGAACTCCTCGGGGGCAATCCGCTGGGCGTCCAACAAGGCCTGCACCATCTCGCGGATGACCCCCTCCTTGTCGTCGGCAGTCAAATCCGCCCGAATTGCTTCACGGCTCACGAAGTCGGCGAACTTCATGCACCTAACTCCTTTCTGCTTCGTCGCAAACGCCGCGGAAACCAACACCCGCGCGGGCGACGCTCGCTGCTGCTCAATTCTCTGTCAAAGATCTCTGTGAAAGAAAACACTGCTGATCTACTTACGCGAGCTACTCCCCTGCCGGTTCGCGTTGTTCGACGGCGCCCTGCTGGCGCAAGCCGGGACCTTTATGGTGATCCTGAACCTTTTGCTTGTATTTTCGCAACTGCTGTTCGACCTTGTGGATGCAGCCGTCGACGGAAGCCATTAATTCGCCGGCCCGCTCGGTCGCCACAAAATCGTGCTTGTGTTCGGCCGAAAGCTGCAAGTCGACTACCGGCGAGTCCTTATGTTCAAGGTCGACCGTCACTTCGATGGCGGTCAACCGCTCGAAAAGCCGCGGCAAGCGTTCCAGTTTGGACGTGATCTTGGCTTGCGTCGCCTCGCTCAGGTGACCGTGTCGCGTCGAGATATTAATCTGCACCGAGAGGACTCCTAAATGCCGAGCGCTTGGCGCTCCATCCACTTTTGGGCAACAAGGTTCGGCAACGAAACCGCACATTTTAGCGGGCCGTTCGTTTGCCGACAAACGGAAAACATCGTCTAGAATGGCTAAATGAGAAAAAACGAGACTACCGGAGCCTCTCTCGCCCGCCGGAACTGAGCGTCGCAATCCTAACGTACGAAAAGACCTTTACTTCCCGCGCACAGCCCGCAACTGTTTTCCACATGTTTTAGTGTAGCCCTTTTTCCAGAATTCGCGAGGGACCCCGCCCTGCGCACACTAAATCATTTAAAAAGTTGCACTTACGCCAATAACGCACGTCAATGCGATCTTCGAGATTACCCGTTGTTGGAAACTGGCGAGCGGCGGATAAAGGGCCCGCCGCACGGCACGCCTGACGCGCCGGCAAGCCGGGAGCGACGCGGCGGACCGGCGCCGCGTCCGCGTCACTCCATGCCGGGGGCGGGGGCGAGCTGGCCGTTGGCCAGCTTTTGTCCCCAAGCTGCCGCGCCGCGCCGGCGCTTCGCTTCGGAATACTCGGGGCGATAGGAAAGCGTCCAGCCCGTGACGTGGTGCAGGTTCCAGAAGCTCAACACTCGGAAGTCGAGTTCCGGATGGCTGAGGTAGTCGACGAGTTGCTGGCCGGCGCCTTGCTTGAGCTGTTCGGGCGTGTAGCCCCACAGCATGCGGAACAAGGCCTTGCCGTTTTCTTCGCCGCGCTGGTCCTGAAACGCTTTCCGCACGCGAGCCGCCACAGCCGGACCGCGCAACATGGCGGCGCGCAAACTCTCAATCAACGGCGTCCAAGCGTTCTTCTGGTTCGGACCGTCTTCGTTGAAGACCGGGACGCAGGCGTCAAAATCACCGATCAGCGCCAGGCTTCGCAGAGCAAGCAGGCTGTTTTCCCAGCGTTTGTCCACGGCCAGCTCTTCCAGGGTCTGGACGACGGGCCGCTCCGCGGTCAGATGCTCGTCAACGGCCGTTGCCGCCCGCTTTTCAATGGGACTCAAGTCATTCGATTCAATCCAGTCCGGCAACGCGGCGTCGCGAGCCACGCGGGGGTCTCCATTGAGCGCGCGGTGGCTGGGGGCCTTCATGGTTTCCGGGCCGGCGCCCGGACTGACCCAAGTCACTTCTCCCCGGGAAACGTACAGGTCAACCAGCACGGCCGCCGGCTGCGATTCGGGATCGACTCCGTCCGGCAGTTCCCGAGCGACTTGAATGGCCAACTCTGCGTCGTCGCGACCGAAAGCCGCCGTGCCCTGACGATCCCCGGCTTGAATCCTGACGAACACGTCGGGCTTGGCGACGGTCATCAGCAGCACGCGCCCTTCATTGATGCGGATTCCCGGCGCGCCGTCAGCGTCGGGCGCGTCCAGATCTACGGAGGCGCCGCCTAGCAATTGCACGGTCACGCCCGCCCCCAGAGCCAGGCTCGGCTTATACGGTGGCAAGGCCACCAGGCGGTCGCCGGCATGAATGCTCTCTCGGCCGGGAAGTCGCCGCCACTCTCCGGCATCGGCATTCCACTGCAGCAGCACGTCGTGATCGGAAATCAATCGTCCAATGACCTCGCCGCGCGGCGCCGCGCGGCGCGGCGAACGCTTGCTCGCGGCGCCCTGCGCGTCAGGCTGGGAATCCATGCCTGGCTCGCGCGACGGCCGCTCGCCCGGCAACGGGGGAATCGGCGCATCGTCGTCGCTGTCGACCGGCTGAGGAGCTCCGCCTTCCTCCGCCGCCTCTCGCTCGCTCGGC
>DASZUP010000883.1:0-2176 GCA_035547635.1 Pirellulales bacterium | reverse complement strand
CAGCCTTAGTGATTGAAACCGCATCAAAATATTTGAACATTCCGGCCATGCGTCCGTAGTTGCGATGCCTCCAATGGTCACAAATCAGCGCGACTGCGTGCTCGGGAGTGTTGCGTGTGTAATCGGCCGGAGTCCCTGTAGACGGATAATCGACGTCGACGACGAGCGATCTCGGGGACCATGTCTCAATTTGCCGCTTCTTCTCTGCATTGCGGGCGATTTTCTTTAGCAAGTCGAATAGGCTCGGCTCCGTCGGTTTAGGTTTCGCAGTCTTTTTTCCGTCGCGCAGCGCGAATGCCCAGTCGCCAACTGCAAAAAGCGCGGCCCACGACTTTGCGGCCACTAGGCCTTAAACCAGCATAGCCGGAAGGCCTTTCTCTTCGCTGCGCAAAAAAAACTCGAAACCTCCGGCGTTTTGCGGGGTATTTGTGGTGTACGACAGAAACACGCCACAGCAGCACGGAGGGTTTCGAGTGAGCGCTAGTATCGCAGAAAAGATCGAGTCTCGCCAGCGTCGCATTGAAGAGCGGTTGGGCCGCTTCAACTTCCCAGAGGACATGAGCCGCCCGATGATGCGGGGCGCGAACCTGCACTACGATCTGGCGGGTCGCGACATCGGCACGGCCTGCGGCGGCATCGGCTTGATCCACCAGTTGGCCGAACGATTGGAGTTGGCGAAAGAAATCGACCTGCGGCTTTCGCTGTTCAAGATCCACCTCCCTTACCATGAGTCGGATCATGTGCGGAGCCTGATCTACAACGTGCTGTGCGGCGGACGCTGCTTGGAAGACTTGGAGCTGCGCCGCCAGGACGAGGCTTACCTCAACGCGTTGGGCGCCGATCGGATCCCCGATCCCACCACGGCCGGCGACTTCTGCCGGCGGTTCGACCGTGACCACCTTGAATCGCTGCACGAAGCGTTCGACGCCGTGAGACGAAAGGTCTGGGCGTGGCAGCCGCCGGAATTCTTCGAGGAAGCGTGCCTGGACGTGGACGGCGTCATGGTTCCTACGACGGGCGAATGCAAGGAAGGCATGGACATCTCGTACAAAGGCGAGTGGGGCTATCACCCCTTGGGCGTCACGCTTCGCAACACGGGCGAAGTCTTGCGGGTGGCGAATCGCCCCGGCAATCGGCCCTCGCACGAAGGCGCGGCGGCGCGATTGGACGAGTCGATCGCCTTGTGCCGCTCGGCGGGCTTTCGCCGCATTCGAATGTTCGGCGACACGGATTTCAGCCAAACGGAATATCTGGATCGTTGGCACGAACGGGGCGTGCTGTTTACCTTTGGCTTCGACGTCAGCGTGGACCTCTTCATCGACGCCGACGACCTGCCGAAAACGGCGTGGAAACGGCTGATTCGGCCCCCTCGTTACGTGCCGAAAGGCGCCCCGCGCGGACGGCGCACACGAGTCAAACAGAAGGTCGTCGAAGCGCGGGGCTTCAAGGACATCCGGCTTGAGGAGGAATGGGTGGCCGAGATGGAGTATCAGCCCGTCGCGTGCCGCCGTGCGTACCGCCTGATTATCGTCCGCAAGAACCTGAGCGTCAGGGAGCCGAAGCAAGGCCGCTTGTTCGACGACTACAAGTACTTCATCTACATCACCAACGACTGGGAAAGCACGCCCGCCGAGATCGTGTACGGGGCGAACGATCGTTGCAATCAGGAGAACGTGTGGGCGCAACTCAAGGAAGCGCAAGCGTTCCACGCGCCGCTGAACACGCTGTTGAGCAATTGGGCCTACATGCTGATCGCCGCGCAAGCCTGGAACCTCAAGGCGTGGCTGGCGTTATCCTTGCCGCCGCCCGAAGGGCCGCAGCGCGAGAAGCAAGAGCAGGAGCGAACCGGACTGTTGCGGATGGAGTTTCGCACCTTCGTCAACGCGTTCGTGCGGATTCCCTGTCAGGTCGTACGGACGGGGCGCAAGATCGTGCATCGGCTGTTGGCCTGGAACCGCTGGCAGAGCGCATTCTTTCGCTCGGCTGCGCAGTTCGCTCGTCCGCTGCGTTGCTGACGATCCGGCGCGCCGCGGCGTCGTACGGCCGACGCTCGACGCGCCCCACTCATGCCGGAACTCGGTTGTTCCGGTCCGCCGTGGCGCCTAACCAAGAAAACAATCGTTGATGCTCGCACGAAAATTCGAACCTCCCATCCCGGCCACCCGCGCCGGCCGGG
>DASZUP010000882.1:0-8099 GCA_035547635.1 Pirellulales bacterium | reverse complement strand
CGATGAGTATATGAAGCAACTGTTGAATTTCACCCAGCCGCATTCCACAAACGCCTATGCGGACGAGATCGTTCACGGCTTCTACCAGGCATATCTGGGCCGCGACGCCGATTCCGCCTCGCTGCAGCACTTCCTCGATCTGCTGAAGTCCGGCCAGCAGCCAGATGTGGTGGCGGCGCAGATCATCGGCTCAGCGGAGTATCTGGGTCGCGTCTGACGCAAGTCGTCAAACGCCGGGTCGCAAGCGTAGCGGATGCATGTGAGGATTCCGCTGCGGAGCGTTATTCGTCCGATGCAGCGGAACTCAGGTAAGTTCCGCCTGCCAAAGCAAAAAGGCCCGGAATCATCGCCGATTCCACTACAGGCCGCACAGCATGCGGATTCGCGCGTCGTGCTTGCCGTGTGGTAAGCTTGACGGGCCCCTCTGGGAGCGGCGTTTGGGCCGTCTCCCTCACGAGCGGCATCAGATTTGCCCTCCCATTCCGCGGGCGACTCGGACGACTCAAGGCCATGAAGCGACAGATCCGTTCACTACTCGGAAGTTCAGGGCTTTGCGCACTCAAGGCGCGGCCGTACGTCGTGCTCGCAGCCCATTGTCACGCTGACAGCACGCGCGAATAACGCCAAACGGCAGACAGAGCGAGCAACGGAAAATGCTGTCGGTCCAAAACAGCACGGCATTGGACCACGAAAGGCAACGGAATCATTATGAACGGCGAATTGGCGCCCCTGCTCCTAGCCGCGGCTGCGGGGCTTGGGCTGGGACTGTTCTACTTCGGCGGGCTGTGGCTGACCGTGCGCTGGCTCCCAAAAGTCCGCAGTCCCGCGGCGCTGATCGTGGCAAGCCTGATCGCACGCACGGGCGTTACGCTGTTGGGCTTCTACCTGGTTATGGCTGGGCACTGGGAACGAATGGCGGCCTGTCTGATCGGTTTTGTCGTCATTCGATATGCAAGCGTCGCATGGTTTCGTCCGGAAAGCGCTCCGCCCTCGCCGCCTTTCCAAGGAGACCCATAGCGGTGTTCGCCACTCCCAACGCCATTGGTTGCTGGCGGGCGGAGCGAGCGAATCTGAACTCTACCATCGCATTCCGCTCGGCGGTCATCGCCTTGATAATGCTGCTCTCTTAGCTGGAAAGAAGCAATGCCCCTCAAGGCAAAAGGCCGACTAATCATGTGAAACTCGAGAAGCTCCGGGAATAACCGCTTGCGGACGCGCTGGTCGTTGCGGCCGCTCAAACGAAATCGGCATCGAAGACAGCGTGACGCAGAGTGCTGCATGGTAACCAGGTTTTACGTTTATTGGGAATCGGTCCGCACGAGCTACTGGTTCGTGCCGGGGCTGATGGTCGCACTTTCGACAGCCTTGGCGCCCGCCACGGTCGAACTCGATCGGCTTGCTTTGGCCAGGATCGATCGCGACTCGCCCTGGTGGATCTATACCGGCGGTCCCGAGGGCGCTCGCGCTGTGCTGGCCACGGTCGCCGGCTCCATGATCACCGTGGCGGTCACCGTTTTTTCAATCACCATCGTCGCGTTGTCGCTGGCGTCCGCCCAATTCGGCCCGCGCTTACTGCGAAACTTCATTCGCGATCGCAGCAATCAGGTCGTGCTCGGCGCCTTCGTTTCCACCTTCACTTACTGCCTGCTCGTACTAAGAACCGTACGCGAACGCGACGGGGTGCAATTCGTGCCGGGTATCGGCGTGGCCGTAGGCATTGCCCTGGCGCTGGTCAGCTTGGGCGTGCTGATTTATTTCATCCATCACGTTGCGGTGTCGATTCAGGCGGACCACGTGATTCTTTCCGTCAGTCAGGAGTTACACGAAGCTATTGACCGGCTCTGGCCTGCGGCGGCCAGCAGGGGCAAAAATGAAGCAGAGACCGACGAACAAAGCCTGCTGCCGGCGGACTTCGAGGAACGATCGGTCCCGATTAAAGCGGAGGCCTGCGGCTATCTGGCCGCCATCGACGATGCAGGGCTGCTGGCCGTCGCCGCTGAACAGGATCTCTTGATCCGCGCACTGCACCGCCCGGGGCAATTCGTCGTTTCCGGCGAGGCGTTGACCCGCGTACTTTCTCCGCGGCCGCTCGACGAATCCAACGTAGACGCGATCCGCGGAGCATTTCTCATTGAATCTCAGCGAACGCCTTTTCAGGACGTCGAGTTCGCGGTCGACCAGCTTGTCGAGGTCGCCGTTCGAGCGCTTTCGCCCGGCGTCAACGATCCCTTCACGGCCATCGCCTGCGTCGACCGGCTGGGAGAAGCGCTTTGCAGGCTCGCACAGCGGGCGACTCCCTCTCCCATTTGCTACGACGAGTCCAATCATTTACGGGTAGTACTTTATCCGGCGGCGTTCGGAGCGGTCGCCGACGCCGCGTTCAATCAAATCCGCCAGTACGGCCGGTCCAGCGCAGCCGTAATGATCCGACTTCTGGAAACGTTGACCGTCATCGCCGACCGCGCGCATCGTCAGCACGATCTTCGCGCCCTGGAACGCCATTCACAGCTCGTGTTCGAGGCTGCCAACCGAGGACTGCCCGACGAAGCCGACCGACAAGACGCGGCCGAACGCTATCAGGCGATCAATCAACTCCTGGAAAGCAAGCGTTAACGCCGCCGGCGCGGTACGATGCAGGGCGAGCCCGCCGGGTTCCAGCGACGACGCCCGCGTGATTGATCCATGCGAGCGATCGCATTCGACGTTTCGTGCGCTGGCGCTGCTCGGCCTGAACGCCGCTTGAGAGCGATCCATGGAAAGCGAGCCGTCGCGTCTGCCTCCGCAAATTCCTGAAACCGCCGAAGCGCCGCCTTTGATTCTCGAACGGGCGACTCAGCGATATTCGGCCGCTGCGCGCCAGTCGGCGCCGCCTCGCATGAGCGTAGTACACCTTCTGCTCTGCGTCGCTTGGAGCGGCGTGTTTATGGCGGCGGTTCGTAAGCTCAGCGTCTCGGAGCCGGGCGGCTGGGGCCTGATGCTGGCGGCGGCTGGCGCCATCGGCTACGGCGCCGCATGGACCGGCTTGTGCATTTGGCTGGCCAGAGTGCTGCGAGGCGCCGTCTGGCCTATCGAGCCGGGACTGTGGCTGCTGGTCGCATGGGCCGTTCGGTTGGGTCTCGACACGGCAATCCGGCTTTGGCTCTCCCAGACGTTTCGTTCCGCGGAAACGGTGCTCGACGCCGTCACCGTGGGTTGCTTGACGTTGCCGCTGTTGAACCGTTCGCTCTCGTTCGCCTGGCAGGTCTGCTTTGCGCTGTTGCTTTCGTTCTATGCCTGGCCGCTTGTCGCTTCGATCGCCGACCGCTGGTTCTTCATGCCGGGTTGGATCTGGAGCGCGATCGCCTGGTCGGCCCCGCGACAGGCGATCCTCGTGGCGGCGTTTGTCGGCCTGTTTGCCGCAATCGACCTGCCCGAGTCGCGCCGCAGAAGCTGGCTGCATTGGACCGGACTCGGCGTATGCGCGTGGATGGCGCTGGTTTCACTTCTGACGAGGTAAAGCCCAGATGACGGCCTGACGTTTATTCAGCCAGCAACTTTTCGGCCCTCTCGCGCAACTTTAAATCGGCAACCTTTCGCAAAGTTGCAAGTCGGGCTTCGCCGAGTTGCTCCTTTGAGACCTGCCCGGACGCAACCGCATCGAGCAGCGCAGCGATGCGGCGGTCGTCGCGCAGCAGAGCGTCGAGCGCCAACTCACGATTGCGCTTTGAAAAGTGACTTAACCCCGCGACAAGCGCAGGCCCGACTTGCGCCGCGCGCATATCGCCCAGCGCGCTGACGGCGCCCATCTGCAACTCGTCGTTGACGCCCTTGGCCAGGTACTTCTGCAACTGCTCGCCCCGCTTCTCCCAAGAATCGATTCCGATCATCCGCAGCGCGTCGTACCGCGTGCCATTGCGCACTTTCGCGTCGTCCGCCATGCCGGATGATAAGTCGATCGCACGACGCCAACGCCCCGCCAACTTCGGATTGTCTTTCAGCAGTGCGGCAACGAACTCGTCGGGCCATTTACCGGCTTGCGTGATGCCGTTGATTACACCGCCGCCAATCACGACTGCCTGCCAATCGCGCAGCGGCCGGTCCGCCGGCGGTAAGGCAACCTCAAGGATATCCTTGATCTCCTCGGCATTCGCGCGGCGCCCTGCAGCAATGGCTACTCGCCAAATCCAAGGGATGCGACGGTATTCTTCCGTTTCGTCCCGAGGATCGATTGCTTGCGACAGTGCCGCAATCAACTCCGCCGACTGATTGGCATGTTCCGCAATGATCGCCTCACGCTGTTGTGTGGTTTGGGCATCGTCCAACAACGCTGCGGCAAGTTTCGAGACGCTCTTGTCGGCAGTCCTCGATTGTTGCGGCAACGGCGTGCCTTGGGCCACCAGGATCAGGCCTCGCAGATCGGCCAGCGCTCGAGCGGGCGGACCGTCGGGCCGGAACGTCAGACGCTGGACGCCTTGGGTCAGCGCCAGCGTGCCGATCTTCGTTTGCCGATATTCACTCCAGGCGCCGGTCGAATCGATCCGGCCGCGAAGCGGCGCATCGGCGCCTTCGAGCACGAAGGCGTTGCCAGCCGCAGCCGGGTCACAGGCCGCATCGAGATAAACGTCATACCGCCCGCGGCTGTCGAGCTCGACGGTCCAGACGGCATAATCATTCACGCCGTGCCAATACCCCAGATTGCGAAACTGCGGCTCGAACACGATCTGATCGCCGTAGATCTCGCAGTTCGTCGCCAGTAGCCGCAGCGCGCCGTCAGGTCCCGGCTTGACCGCCTGCGGCTGATTGCCGGCGAACTGCTTGTAGGCGGGCCCGGGGCGCAAGTACGTCAATAGATCGTTCATGTCGGCTGGCGACACGTCTTTCTCCAAACCTTCGGGCATCAGCGATTTGCCCGTGGCGACCAGTTCTTCCAACTCGTTGCGAAGCAGCACGTGCTGTTTGCCTTCTTGCTCCTTGAGCGTAATGCTGACAGCCGTTTCGGCGGCCATGACGCCCAGGTAGCTGCGGCCGTCGTCGCCGATGGCGCGGTACTGTTGATATCGGCCGTCAACCACCTGGTTGGGGTCGAGAATCGAGGTCAGCAAGAACTCCGGCGATTTGTTCGTGATCGCCGCCAGGTCGGGTCCAACGACGTGACCGACGCCTTCGAGTTGATGGCAGGCCGAACAGCGCTTGGCGAACACCGCCTTGCCGCGCGTGCGATCGCCGACGGCGACGGCGTTTTGATAATCGCGCACCACTTGCTTGCGATCGGCATTCGTCGCGCCGGCGAACGCTTTGACCGCCAATTCGCGAACTGCAGCGTCTTGATGTTCAAGCAGGGCCTGCCGCCGCGCGGCGTCAATCCCGCCGGCCGGTATCTCTTGCCGCTCGATCCGTGCGAGCAATTGCTTGATCCAGCCGGTCCGGGTCATCGCCAGGTCGAGCGCGCTTTGGCGCAATTGCGGCGTGTAAGAATTCCAGCGGTCGAGCAATTCGGCGCCGGCCTGCGGATCGTCGAGCTTGCCAAGCGCCGCGACGATGCCGGCCTGCAATGCGTTCGAATTGCGGGGGACGAGCTGGGCCGCCAGGCGCTGGATGTCGGCATCTCGAATCTTCGTATCTCGGCCCAGCAGGCGTAAGGCCATCAGCCGGGCGATGAATTCCGCTTGTTCGTCATCGAAAGTCTCGCGCGCTTGTCGAAACAGCTCGTCGACCGCGGCTTGCTGCTCGGGTGGAATGGCCTGATCCAGCTTCGCGTGCCGTCGATCAAGCGCATTGAGGATGGTGGCCATCGCCGCGAATTGCCACGGCGCCAGCTCGCCCTCGTGCGGCGCGGCAATCACAGCCAGCAGGCGCCCGGCTGCTTCGCGCTCGTCCAGCGCGGCAGCTAAGCTCGCCAGCACGTCAATCGCCTTGATGGGCGGCCGGTCGGCAGGCGAGAGCTTGAGAACCAGGCGGACGATTTCGCTCAAGTTCTGCTTTTGCACCGAACTGACCGCGGCCGCGAACAAGTAAGCGTCGGCCTGATGCTTGACGAGCAAGCGAGCCAACTCGCTGCTGGCGCGAGAGTCCGTCGCCTCGCCAAGCGAGTAAGCCAACTGAAGCTGCACCTGCGGATCAGCGTCGTCAGCCCGTTGCAACACCGCGTCCAATAGCGCCGGCGAATCGTCCAGACGCCGCTCAGCCATCCGAATCGCGTGACGACGAACTGCCGCATGCGAGTCGGTCAATGCGAGGGTCAGGCTCTCCGTATCCAACGCGCCCAGGCCATCCAGAGTGCATAGCGCCTGCAATCGCGTTTGAGCCCGCTCGGCGGAACGGGCCAGCTTGCCCAGCGGCTCTCGCGCCGCTTGGTCATTCTTCCAGACCAGCATCTGCTGCGCCATGTCGCGCTGGGGACCGTTCGGCGCGTCCAGAGCGGCGACCAGTCCGGCCGTATCCAGCTTGTCGAACCGCACCGACTGCCGAGGCGGACGAGCTTTAGAATAAATGCGATAGATGCGCCCCAGCGACTGCCCCGCGCGAACGTCGAGCGAAGCCAGCGTTTCGGGCGGGATCCAACGCGGATGCTCGATCACGTACCGGTACATATCGACGATGTAGAGCGCGCCGTCAGGTCCCGTGCAAGCTTGTACGGGGCGGAACCAGTTATCAGTCGAGGCCAGGAACTCCGAATCGCGCTCATCAGCAGCCAATGTACCTTTGAAGGTCACTCCGTTCGGCTCGAGCAGCAGCCGATGAACGACCAGGTTGACCGGCTCGCAGGTGAAGAGATTGTTAGAGAACTCATCGCCCAGCAAGTCGTCGCGATAGGCGCCCAGCCCGCAGCCCGCCGTGACGTGCTGAGACGGTCCGGAGAGCTTGAACCGCTGCAGCGATTGGCTGATTGGGTGCAAGCGATTCGGTTCAGGGTACGACGGCACGTTCACCGCAGAGGCCGGCGGCACGACGTACGGGTTGCGTCGTAGATAATGGTCCGCCAGCGGATAGTGCTGCGCGAGGTTACTGTTATTGCAGCCGAACCAGTCTCCCCAGTCATTGCGCACGCGGCCTTGTTGCGTGCGGCCTGTGGCAGGTTCGATCTCGCCCGTGTCGGGATGAATGCGAAAGTCGCGGTCGCCGAGCGGATAGGGCGACTTGCCCGCAAAGCTCGTGATCTGCCCGCCGAACAGTCCGCAGGAACCATGCACCCAGTTGTCCAGGCCGTAGACCAGGCTGTTAACGCGGGCTTGATAATTGTTCGTGCCAAACCCGCTATAGAGTACGCGGCGGACGTCGGCGACTCCATCTCCATCCGAGTCTTCAGCGTAAAGAATGTCAGGGGCGGCGCAGACCAGCACGCCCTTTCGCCAGGCCGTCACGCCGGTGGGAAAGGGAATGCCATCCAAAAACACGCGGCTCGTATCGTATCGCCCGTCGCCGTCAACATCGGTCAGCACCCTCACGCGTCCGCCCGGCGCATAGTCGCCGGTCAAGCCCGCCGGGTAATCGTGCATCTCGGCAACCCACAGCCGGCCGTCAGGACCGAAGTCGATCGCCACCGGATCGGTCACCAACGGCTCGGCGGCGACCAGTTCGACGACGAACTCCGGCTTCGTGCGGATCAAGGCTCCCGACTGCTGCGGCGAGAGGGGGCCTGCGCCCGGCTGCCGCCCCGCGTCGATTGACTTTTTAAACGTTGCGGGGAGCTGCTCGTGAACCGCTGCAATGATCTTGTCTTCCAGGCCCGGACGAAACGGCGCGGGGAGGTCGTAGTAAGTCATGGCGCTGGCGCCTTCGTAGCCGCCTTCCTTCAGCACGCGTTCGGAAGGGATGTAGCAAGGGTCGTCGTTGCAGTAGGCGTTCACCCACAACCGGCTGCGGTCGAGCTCGCGTTTTAGCCGCAACGCGTAATCGACCACCACCTCGCCCGGCAGAAATACCATCGCCAGGTCGTCGCCGAAGGTCCACGTTTCGACCGAATAGTCGATTGTCTCTTTGAGCTTCTTGCCTCGTGAAAGACGATCGAGCTGCACTTGGGCGTGATAGCCGATGTACTGGCCAAGTTTGACGCGATCTTCCCACATCTCGCGTGTGGGAAGTTCGGCGAGCGGCAATTTGAACCGCTGCAGGCGTCCCGT
>DASZUP010000881.1:0-1522 GCA_035547635.1 Pirellulales bacterium | reverse complement strand
GCCGCCCAGATTTCCATCTCCTGGACCGTGAAGAATCAAGGTACGGCGGCGACCGCGGGTTCATGGAGCGACGCCGTCTATCTGTCGTCGTCGGGCGCTCTGGACAGCGGCAGCCTCCGCATCGATACGCTCGACGAATCGTTCCAAGGGCCCCTCGCCCCAGGAGCCAGCTATAGTGTGACGCGCGTGCTGAGCGTTCCCGGCGCCGCGACCGGGGCGCAGTTCCTCGTTGTGCAGACCGACGACGGTCAGACCCTTGACGAAGGCAACACGACCAACAATCTCTATTCGCTGCCGATCACGCTCAGCGCGCCAGACGTCGACCTGGCGGTGACCGGCGCCACGGCGCCCGCGTCAGCCGTGGCCGGCAACGGCAACATGATCGCCGTGAGCTGGACGATAAAAAACCAGGGCGCCGCTGCGGCCAAGGGAGACTCGACCGACGCCGTCTATCTCTCCGACACGCCCACGTTCGATCGTCAGACAGCCCATCTCCTCGACAGCCGCAGCGCCAACGACCAGTTGCCCTTGGCCGCCGGGGCCAGCTATAGCGTCAGCCGCTCGATCGCGCTGGGCGATCTCGCCCCGGGCAGCCGCTACCTGTTCTTCTCGGCGAACGACACGAGCAGCCAGGGAGAATCAGACCAGGGCGCCGCGACGAATAGCTTGTTCTCGCTGCCGATCACGATCAATTCGGCCGGCAACATCGACCTGGCGGTGACCGCCGCCACGGCGCCTGCCGCCGCCGTGGCGGGCAACGGCCAGACAATCAACGTCGGCTATACAGTCGAAAATCAGGGCGCGGCGGCCGCCGCCTCGAAGTGGAGCGATGCCATCTATTTGTCTAGCCAGCCGACCTACGACAGCTCGGCGATTCCACTCAGCTATTACTCGGGCGCGAGCCAAGCGCCGCTGGCGGCGGGCGCCAGCTACGCGGTGACGCAGTCGCTTGTGCTGCCGCCGCACGCTGCGGGAGCGGCTTATTTGCTGTTCCGCGCCGATCGTTACGACGATCAAAGCGAGACGACCAAGGCGAACAATGTCTTTGCCGTGCCCATTACGCTCTCGGCGCCCAACGTCGATCTGACCGTCACGTCAGCCGCAGCGCCGGCCACGGCCGAGGTCGGCAACCAGTGGCAAATCGCGGTCGATTATACGGCCAAGAACCAGGGAAGCTCGACGGCCAGCGGGAGGTGGACGGACGCAATCTATGTCTCGGGCCAACCGACCTTCGACTCGAGCGCGACGTTGCTCGAGACGTTGTATTCCGGGAGCGATGTTCCTTCGTCGCTGGCGGCGGGGGCCAGCTATTCCGTCCATGACGTCGTGACGATTCCCAACACGGCGGCCGGCGCACGCTACCTGCTGGTCCGCACCAACGTCGGAGCCGGTTCGAGTTCCAGCCAGGCCGAGACCGACGCGACGAACAACGTGTTCGCGCTGCCCATGACGCTCACGGCCCCGGCTGCTGACCTGGCGATTAGCAATGTCACTGCGCCCGTCGCGGTCGAGGCGGGCAACG
>DASZUP010000880.1:0-8888 GCA_035547635.1 Pirellulales bacterium | reverse complement strand
CGCCTTCCAGTATCGTCTGAGCGTGCGCCAACTTGCCGTGCATCAGAACCCGGCGATCTCTCTGTTTATCCATATTCGGCGCCAGCTCGCCGCCAGGACCGAGGGCCGACGGCGTCACAATCGCCGGTTTACGGTCGGACGACGCCGGGAGCGTCTCTTGGTACGGCGCCGCCGGCAGCGTCAAGACGGCAATCAGCGCCAAGGTGATTCGCGTCATTTCGCTATCCGCCATTTGCTCACAAGGACGAATCATCAGCTTAGCGGGCGCCGGAGAGTTCCGTTTGCCCGGCGCCGGCAGGCTGAGATTCGTCGGCCCGTGTAGCGCCGCCATGGGAATTACCGCGAGCGTGCAGGGCGCGCCGCGCTTCCGACAACATCGACGGAGGGCTAAACCCGTCGGGTTTGACAATCAGCACCGAATGCTGCGAAGCGTGCAGCGTCTTTTCGGCCGTGTTGCCGATCAACATGCCGGACAATCCGCTGCGGCCGATGCTGCCCATCACGACCAGATCGGCGTGCAACTTGTCGGCCATCGAACCGATAACTTGCCACGGCGCTCCTTGAGCGGCGTGAAGCGACGCGGAGGGATGCGTCGCAGCGCAGCACTGCAACGAACGCTCCAGTCTTTCCACGGCGCTTTGGCGGTCGTGCCTCCGCTCGTGTTCGAGATCCGCCGCCGCTTGATCGAAGAGCGGCGGAACCATGTGCAGGTCGTCGACATCGCAAACGTGCAGCAGGTGCAACTCGGCGCCGACGGCCAGCGACAGCGAGGCCGCGAGCGAAAGCGCCTTCTCGCTGACCTGCGAAAAATCGAGCGGCACAAGGATCGACCGCAGTTCAATTGACTGCTGGGGACGGACGATCCAAACCGGGCAGGGGCAAGCGCGAGCCAATCGCGTGGCCGTGCTGCCGACCAGAAACCGCTTCAATGCCGATTGCCCTCGCGTGCCGACGATCACGAGATCCGCGCTCAGGCTGCCTGCGGCGCGGATAATCTCTTCATACGGGGCGCCGGTCAACACCTGGCTCTCGATTTGCATGCCCTTGGAGCGTTGCGAAGCGAGCAGGGCTTTCAAGCGCCGCTCGCCCTCGCTGCGGTATTCGTCCTGCAGGTTCATCATTTCTTCCAAGGTCGGCTGCCAACTGTCGCCATAGCCGATCACGGCCAGAGAACCAGCGACGTCGCGGACGGCATGCACCACGGTCAGACTCGCCTGGCAGCGCTGCGCCGTCCAGACGGCCGCTTGCAGGGCCTTTCTCGCCGGTCGAGAAAAATCGGTGGCCGCTACGATGCTTCGGAAAATATGAGATGACTTGTCCATGGCTGACTCCTAATGAGCTGAAGTCGAGGCGGCGCCGGACGCCGGCAAAACGTGATTGCTGGTGGTCGCCACTTCGCTGAGAAAGTCGCGCGCCTCTTCCGGCAACACCGTATTGATCGACATCCCGCTGCCCATCTCGAAACCGGCGGGCGTGGTCAATCGCGGCAGGATCCGCATGTGCCAGAGAAAGTATTCCTTGTCCTCGTCGCCGCGAGAGACGGTATCGATCGTGAGGTTGTAACTCGGGTTCTCCAAGGCCGTGTGCAGTTTCAACAGCACCAGTCGCAACAACTCCGCCAACGGGCGGAACTCGTCGGCAGGTACGTCCGAAAATGCCGAGCGGTGGCGCCGCGGCATGATCCAGGTCTCGAACGGTACGTGCGAAGCGTAAGGGAGCAACGCCACATAAGCGGGATTCTGAGCCAGAATCCGTTTGCCCGCGGCCAACTCTTCCTGCAACGCCGCGCAATACAGACATTCGCCCGTGCGGTCGAAATATTCCGTCGCCACCGCGTGCTTCTCTCGCAGCAATCGCGGCACGACGGGCGTGGCGATCATCTGCCAGTGCGGGTGCTCCAGCGAAGTGCCGGCCGTGGCGCCATGATTCTTGAAAGCGATCATCGCCTGAAACCGCCGATCTCGCATCAGGTCCTGTTGGCGAAACTGCACCGTGCGCAGCACCAATTCGATCTGTTCGGCCGGCTGTTGGGGCAGAAACGCCGCGTGATCGGGCGACTCGACAATCACCTCGTGGGCGCCGCAGCCGCCCATGTAGTGGAACGACGAGCCCTCGACAATCCGGCGCGTGTCCGCTTCGATCTGCAGCGCGGGGAACTTGTTCGGGATCACGCGCACCCGCCACGGAGACGGACCGCTTCCGCCAGGCGAACGAACCGCATAGATTTCCGGCGGGGTAAAGGCTTCGTTGCCGGGACAAAAGGGACAAGGGTTCTTGCTGGTCGGCGGCGGCGACTTAGGTTCCCGGGCAAAGTAGTTCGGCCGCAACGCACGCGAGGGGGCGAAGACGACCCAGTCCCCCGTGGTAAGATCGAACCGGAGTTGGGACATGGCTCATGCTCGTGCGTAAGAGACAACGCCCGTCCGTCGGGCGCTCGGTTTTCGTTCTCGGACATCTGCGCGTACAAGGAGCAACTCGTGCGCCGCGATACATCAATGAACGCGACCGAGACGCGCATCTGCTGATTGATCGCCTTTCCGGCGCCGGATGCCTCGCCCGCGGGCGCAGCAGGAGACGCTTACGCGTGCGAAAGGGCACGGTCGCTCCGATCCGCACACTTCCCTCGCTCCGCGCGGCGCCAGACTCTCGCCGGACCGGGGAGGTTCCCTGCCCGGTTTAAGCAAATCGCTAAGAGGGATATCCTGAGGACATGGATTCAAGCCTCACGCCGGCAGCATGCCGTCAAACGCAGCTCGCCGCGAAACAGACGCGCCTGGAATACTTTGAGCATGATTGACCTTTCGACGCCGCTGAGCGGAACCGTGCGTGCGGCCGTAACTTTCGACTGGGGAGATGAAATCAATCTGGAGCACGCTCGGCAATTGGCGCCGTCGCAGTTTTATTCGCTGGCTCGCCGACCAAGGACGCCTTCGTCCATCGCCTACCGTCCGGCGCCGCTGCGTTTTCATTTGCCCAAGGCGACTCTCTCGCTCGCCTCGCTGGGCGAAATCGAAGTCGACGCGGAAGCGACGGTCTTCGATTTTGCGGCGGTGAGCGTGGCGCTGCACATTCCCTTTCGCCTCAGCGCCGGAGAACTGACCCGGTTGGCCGGGTCGCTGAGCGAGGCGGAGCCGATCGTCCAGGCGGCGCGCCGCGCTTGCGATTCGCTCTACCGGCATTTGCTGCCGGCCATTCAGACCCCTGCTTGGAGCGAGCTCAGCGAAGAATACTTCGTATTCGTCCTGCCGCCGGACGATTCGCTGCCGTCTCCGGCCGAGTTAGTCCGCGAGTCGGGCGGCTGGCTGGCGAGCCTGGTCCGGTTGGAGCCCGATGCGCTGAGCGACGAGGAAATCGCCGAGTCGCTACGACTGCGATTGAGCTACAGCCCCAAGGATTTGCTAATCCTGGAATGGTCGGCCGCGCTGCTGATCGATCGAGATTGCGAAGAAACGTTGCAGACCGTTGAGTTTGCCAATCTGCAGTTGTTGGAATTCCGGCATACCGATACCCGGATTGACGACCAGTTGGCCTCGGCTTACTCGCTGGTCCATTCCCCAAAAGGAATCTGGTCTCCGTTCTGGCGGACCCACGTGCAGCCGCTGCGGGACTTGGGCGATCTCAAGATCGACGCGAACTCCGTGGTCGAGCGGACGAGCAACGTGCTGAAGCTGATGGGGGACCAATATCTGGCAAGAACTTACCGCTTGCTGGCGGAAAAGTTTCATCTGGAGCAGTGGGCCCAGAGCATTCATCGTTCGCTGCAGGTCGCCGAGAGCGTCTACCAGGTGCTCTCGGATCAGGCGGCCCGGTACCGGACGGAGTTATTGGAAGTTACCGTGATCGTATTGATCGCCATCGAGATCGCGACGGCCTGGCTGCGGCATAATTGAACGGCCTGGCGGCCGATGCGGCCGGAGACTTCAGGAGGGGCCAGGAACAAGGACCGCGGCGCCGTGGACTTTGCCGCTGCGCAAATCGCCCAACGCCTGGTTCGCTTGCTCCAGCGAATAAATCTGAACTTCGGTGCGCAGCGGCATTTTCTCCAGCAAGCCCATGAATTCCGCGCCGTCTTGCCGCGTCAGGTTGGCGACCGAACGCACGACTCGCTCGCCCCACAGAATCTCGTAGGGAAATGAGGGGATGTCGCTCATGTGAATGCCGGCGCAGACGACGACGCCTCCCTTGCGCACCGCGCGCAGCGCGAGCGGAAGAAGCGCGCCGACCGGTGCGAACAAGATTGCGGCGTCGAGCTCCGCCGGAGCGCGGGCGTCGGAGTCGCCGGCCCAAGCGGCGCCCAACCGCCGGGCGAACTGCTGGGCTTCGAAGTCGCCCGGCCGAGTAAAGGCGAAGACTTCGCGCTGTTGAAACGCCGCCACCTGCATCAAAATGTGTGCGGCGGCGCCGAAACCGTAGAATCCCAGCCGCTGGGCGTCGCCCGTCATCCGCAAAGAGCGATATCCGATCAAGCCGGCGCACAGCAGAGGGGCTGCATTTGCGTCGGAATATGTCGCGGGGATTGGAAAGCAATAGCGAGCGTCGGCCGCGACGTATTCGGCGTACCCGCCGTCGATCTGGTAGCCGGTAAAGCGAGCCCGGTCGCACAAGTTTTCTTCGCCGCGCCGGCAATAATCGCACTGGCCGCACGTCCACCCCAGCCAGGGCACGCCCATCCGGGCGCCAAGCACCCCACCCGTCACGCCTTCTCCGATGGCTTCGACCTCGCCCACAATCTCGTGCCCGGGAACCAGGGGTAGCTTAGGTTGCCTCAGTTCGCCGTCGACGACGTGTAAATCGGTGCGGCATACTCCGCAGGCCTTGACTCGCAGCAACAGTTGCCCGGCGGCCGGCTCCGGCCGCGGAATTTCGGCGGCTCGCAACGGCCCCCGCGGAGCGTCCAGCAGCATGGCTTTCATGAGGCGCCTCTGGGCGACGTGGGGACTTTGCGTCTGTAACTCAATTGGCCAGGACCGCGCGCGAACGTTGTTCCAGGCGAGAACGCAGCTCGGATAGTTTGGCGATCACGTCGGGCATCTGGCTAGGCTTGAGCGCCGCGCCGCGCGGCTCGCAGCGGCTTGCAAGCTGCTCGATCTCCTGGGCCTGGACTTGCAGCACGTCCACCAGTTCCAGCAGCGAGGCTTTCAAAGCAATGGATGACGCAGCGGACGACTCGGACTCGATCCTTACGGGCGTTCGTTCCGGCAGCGGGAATCGCCGAATTTCGGAGTCGGCGGCGGTGAATCGCTTCACGCGCGGCCGTACGGACCTGTACCAGTCATCGAATTCGAGCCGCACGGCATCCGTATGCGTGCCCGCCTGAAACAGAATCTCCCCTTCCACGTCGAGCGATTCGTCCATCACCACGTCGACCTCTTTCCAATGCCGCAGCGGCGGCACGGCGCCCACTTCCACGTCGGTGAAGTATCGTCCGATCTCCTTCTCCGTGGCCAGGCGGACGTCCGATGCGTGCAATGCCGAACGCAGAGCATCGAACACGATGTGCCGGTTTGCCGGCAGCACCAGTTCAACAGGGCGGCCGTCGGCAATCACAATGACAACCTTCGCCACGCGGTGCGGGCTGATATGGCCGCGCCGCGCCAGCTCACGAGCGGAAAAGGCTTGAAGATGGCGGAACTCCTGAAAAGGAACTTGCCGCTCCCTCAGCAGCGCTCGGATCCAACTGGGGCTGTCCATGACGAACCTCGCTCGCTCCCTGCTAACCCGACGAAAAAACAACGCCCACAACTTGCGGACTAAAGGTACGACGTTGCCGATGGTTTCAAGTTGGCCGGTGCGGCAGGATCGACCGGCCATGATGCTTACAATGCCGCAAATGCGAGACCATCGGGCTCCGCAAACTTGGCAAATCGTTCCTGCCGAGATTTCAAGGCGCCGGAGCGGTCGCCAGGATCCATTGCAGCGCGGTGAGCGCTAAATGGGGCTGCCAAAACGGCGCCCGGCGGAGCAGCGACCGAGGGGGCGCCTCTAGGCTCCGCCGCGCGCCATTTCGCACATTCCCGCCGCATTCGCCCTGAACGCACGCTGGACGACGGCGGCGTTCAGGAGAGCGCCTCTGGGCATGCAATTTGCTCTCTCCTTAGCCGATTCGTTCCTGACGCGCGCGGAGCCCAGGTTCAGACGCCGTTCACGGCGAAAAACTCAAGCTGGATGCCGCGCCGGCTCGGGAGCGAAACGCCGCCGAAGCAGGTAAAGGCGACTGCTTCGGCGCTTTTTGCTCCGTGCCATCGACTGCTCGCCAGGATGCCGTGCTGATTGGAGAGCATCCCGCTTTAGCGGAGCGCCCCGCCTTCCGTTTGCCAAGTGCCTTGCCCTGTGCGGCGAGCGTTTTGTTACACTGACTGCCTGTCGTTTGCTTGTTGGAGACGAATCTTACATGGTTGCGTACGGAACCGCCCCGAATCCCTTTTCTCGAAACCGCCGCGTTGAGTCTTCGGCGCACAACAATAAGTCTGGCTCTTCGGACCAGAACCTCGAACGACGAGTGCGTAACTATCTGTTGCTGCGCCACATTGACGGGCTGGAGTCAATCCGCTTCACGGTCGTCAACGGCAACGTGCTGTTGCGCGGCGTGGTTTCCTCGCCGACGACGAAGTGGCGCATTTGCGAAGGCTGCCGCCATGTGGCCGGCGTGCTGAACGTGATCGATCGTTTGATCGTCGCTCCGGGCCTGCAAGCTCCGCTTGCCGCCACTTCGAACGGCGTCTGAACGGGCTGAGGCCGGTCGAACATCCGTGAGTCGAAACCGCAAACCGGGAGCCAGGCGGGGAGCCTTGAACGGGGAAGACCCTGCGCGCTATTCATTCCATCGTCGGCGCACTAATCTCTCCAACCTAGAGGCCGCCCCTTGGCGTGAGCCAAGCGTTGGCGCCTGCGTCGCCCTTTGTTTGCACTTCTGTCGGCGAACGGACGTCCGCGCCGGATGTTCCGGTCAGGGGCGATGGGCAAGGTTTGCCGCGACATCTCGGGCCTGACTGCCTGGAAAAATGCATTTGGGCCGCTCGCCGCGATTTGGCAAACGCGTTGGACGATGAGCGACAGACGCGTCACAATCAACGACATCGCCGCCGCGGCCGATCGGCGGCGCCGCTCTACTCACGCGTTGCCTGCATGTCTGCGCCCGACGAAACCGCCGCAAGCTCCGATCCGCCGCCCGAGCAGGCGGTGTTCGTCGCGCGCGGCCTGACCAAAGTCTATCACATGGGCGAAGTCGAGGTGCAGGCGCTGCGCGGCGTCGATATGGAACTCTACTCGGGCGAATTCGTCGTTTTGCTGGGACCATCGGGCAGCGGCAAGAGCACGCTGCTCAATATCCTGGGCGGCCTCGACGTGCCGACGAGCGGCCACGTCAACTTCCGCGACCATGATTTGACGGTCGAAGACGACCGGCAATTGACGCGCTATCGCCGCCAGCATGTCGGCTTCGTGTTTCAGTTCTACAACCTGATTCCCAGCCTCACGGCCCGAGAGAACGTCGCCCTGGTGACCGATATCGCCCGAAATCCGATGAAGGCGGAAGAAGCTCTGGAACTGGTCGGGCTGACCGATCGCAGCGACCACTTTCCCGCCCAGCTCTCCGGTGGCGAACAGCAGCGAGTGGCGATTGCGCGGGCCATTGCCAAACGGCCTGAAGTCCTGCTCTGCGATGAGCCGACCGGGGCGCTCGACGTCAAGACGGGCGTCAGAGTGCTGGAAGCCATCGACCGCGTGAACCGCGAACTGGGCGCCACGACGGCCGTGATTACGCACAACGCCGTGATTGCCGGGATGGCCGATCGCGTGATCTCGCTGTCCGACGGCCGAATTGCGGGCGTGCGGCGAAACGTGCAGCGTGCGTCCGCCGACCAATTGCAGTGGTGAGAAGCAATGACCTCGCTCGACCGCAAAGTGCTGCGAGACGTCTGGTCGCTGCGAGGCCAGTTTTCCGCAATAGGCGCCGTCATCGCCTGCGGAATCGGCACGTTCGTGATGTCGCTCAGCACGCTCGACTCGCTGGAGCTCACGCAAGCCCGGTATTACGAGCGCTACCGTTTCGGCCATGTTTTCGCCCACTTGAAGCGGGCGCCGGATTCGCTGCAGTCGCAACTGGAGGCGATTCCCGGCGTCGCCGAAGTGCAGACCCGCGTGGTCGCCGACGTCGTGCTTGACGTCCCGGGACTGGAAGAACCGGCCGTAGGCCGCCTGATCTCGGTCCCGGAAAGCGGGGCGCCGAAAATGAACGCCCTGTATCTGCGCAGCGGACGGTTTCTGGAGCCGGGTCGCGCGGGGGAAGCGCTCGTCAGCGAGGCCTTTGCCTCCGCGCACGGGTTTGTGCCGGGCGACAAACTGTCGGCCGTCATTAACGGGCGGCGGGAGACGCTCTCGATCGTCGGCGTCGTGCTCTCGCCGGAATACGTCTACCAGATTCGCGGCGGCGAGGTGTTTCCCAACGAGCGATCATTCGGCGTGTTCTGGGTCGCCGAGAAGGAGTTGGCCGCCGCGTTCGACATGAAAAGCGCATTCAACGACCTGTCGTGCTACTTGTCGCCCGGCGCCTCCATTCCCGAGACCCTGGCAAGCATCGACCGCTTGATTGATCCCTACGGCGGACTGGGCGCTTATGCCCGCGAGGACCAGGAGTCGCATCGTTACCTGACCAATGAAATCCGCGAGCTGCGCAACATGGGCTTGTTTGCGCCGATTATCTTCTTGCTGGTCGCGGCATTTCTGCTGAACGTGGTGCTGTCGCGGATCGTCGGCGCGCAGCGCGAGCTGATCGCCGCCTTGAAGGCGTTTGGCTACACGCGCCGCGAAATTGGCTTGCATTATGTGAAAATGGTGCTGACGGCGGTCGTCGCCGGCGCCCTGCTGGGGACTGCTTTGGGCGCCTGGCT
>DASZUP010000879.1:0-2639 GCA_035547635.1 Pirellulales bacterium | reverse complement strand
CCCGGCGCCCAGCGGCTGCCCATAGGTGATATCGGCGGGCTTATTCCACGTGAGCACCGGCGCCGCGAGCCCGACGTTCAACGTTCCGTCCTGGAAGTCGAACTTGTAGTTTGCGGCGCTTAAAGTTCCCAGCCCCGCGGTGATTGGATAAACGCCGGCGGGACTGGCGATATTGGCCGTCGTCGACAGACTGGCCGCGCCGCTGACGATGCTCGGCCCGTCGCCATTCACAAAACCGCTGATCGTGTCCGTGAACGTCGGATTGGAGGCGGCATAAATTCTGCTTGCGTCGTTCGCTTTCACGGTCAATGTGGCGGGAGCGACATTGATTGCAACTTGCGCCGCAGCCGCCGCGTAGTCCGTCGTGTCGAGGGGCGTAAAAACGACGTTCAAGGTCTGATTGAGTCCGGCTTGCAGCACGACGCCGCTAGCCAGCGTCGTACCGTCGGCCAGTGTGTAACTGAACGTGCCGGCAACGTTCGCCGTCGCATCGAGTTGCGAGCCGCCGAGCGCGTTGCCGTAGCTGATATCGGCCGGATTGCTCCAGGTAATGACGGGCGTCGCCTGCGCCACGGTCAGCGTCCCGTTCTGGAACGAAAAGGTATAGTTGGCGGCGGTCAACGTGCCCAGGGCCGCAGTAATCGCATAGTCGCCCAGAGCGCTGTTCGTCGAGGCCGTGGTGGTCAAGCTCGCCGCGCCGCTGACGACGCCGAGGCCCTCGCCGTTGACGAACCCGCTGATGGCGTCTGCGAAGATCGGGTTCGCAGCTCCGTACCCCCGGCTTGCATCGCTGGCGGTTACGATCAGCACGGCAGGAGCGACGTTGATTTCAACCAGAGCCGTTACCGTCGTATAGTTGATCGTATCGGTCGGCGTGAAGGTTACGATGAGCGTTTGGTTCTGACCGGCGTTCAAGACGGCGCCGGCGGCGGGAGTGACGCCATCGGCGAGGGTATAGCTGAACATGCCTTGCACGCCAGCCGTCGCGTCGAGTTGGGCGCCGCCCAGTGCATGGCCGTAAATAATATCGGTCGGGTTGATCCAAGAGACCGCGGGCGTTGCGCGTGTGACTGTCAACGTGGCGCTTTCGAATACGAAGACGTAGTCGGCGGCGTTCAACGTGCCCAATGCCGCCGTGATCGAATAATTGCCGGCGGCGCTGACGATCGAGGCGCTGCTGATCAAGCTGGCGCCGCCGCTGACGACGCTCGGGCTGTCGCCGTTGACGAAACCGCTAATCGTGTCCGCAAAGGCAGGATTGGCCGCGCCGTAAACTCTGCTCGCATCGTTGGGAGTTACGGTGAGCGTGGCCGGTGCGACGTTAATCACGACTTGCGCCGTGGCGATCGAGTAATCGACAGCATCGGTCGGCGTAAAAGTAACGATCAGCGTCTGGTTCGGCCCCGCGTGAAGCACTGCGCCTTCGGCCGGGGTCGTGCCATCGGCCAAAGTGTAACTGAAACTCCCGGGGACGTTCGCGATTGCGCCAAGTTGCGAGCCGCCTAAGGCAGCGCCGTAAATGATGTCTGCCGGAGCGCCCCAGGAAACAACAGGCGCCACCTGCGTAACCGCGAGTGATCCGCTTACAAAACTGAAGGTGTAATTGGCGGCGCTCAACGTGCCTTGGGCCGCGCTGATAGTGTAGTTGCCGACTGCACTGCTTAGGGTGGCCGTCGTCGTCAAGCTCGCCGCGCCGCTGACGACGCCCAGGCTGTCGCCGTTGACAAAACCGCTAATGGCGTCCGTGAACGCCGGATTGGCCGCTCCATAGGCGCGGCTCGCGTCGTTGGCCGCGACCGTGAGCGTGGCCGGATCGACGGCGATTTGCACCTGGGCCGTGGCGGTCGGATAATCCGTCGCATCGTTGGGAGTGAAGGTGACGTTAAGCGTTTGGTTCTGGCCCGCATTCAAAACGGCGCCGGCGGCGGGAGTCTTGCCGTCGGCCAGAGTGTACGTGAACGTGCCGGGCACGTTGGCAGAGGCGTTCAACTGCGCGACGCCGAGCGACTGGCCATAAGTGAGATTGGCCGGGTTATTCCACGCGATCACCGGCGCGCCGAGCGTGACGCTCAACACGCCGTCCTGGAACGCGAAGTCGTAGTCGGCGGCGTTTAAGGTCCCTAGGCCCGCCGTGATCGGATACGCGCCGACCGGACTGGCGATATTGGCCGTCGTCGTCAGACTGGCTGCGCCACTGACGACACTCGGTCCGTCGCCGTTGACGAAGCCGCTGATCGCGTCGGTGAACGCGGGGTTCGAGCTGGCGTACTTTCTGCTAACGTCGTTCGCTTTCACGGTCAGCGTGGCGCGATTGACGTTGATTTCGACTTGCGCCGCCGCCGCCGTATAGTCAACCGTGTCGGCAGGCGTAAAAGCGACGCGCAGCGTTTGGTTCGGTCCGGCCTGCAACACCGCGCCGCTAGCCGGCGTCGTGCCGTCGGCCAGCGTGTAGCTGAACGTGCCGGGGACGTTGGCCGTGGCATCGAGCTGCGCGGCGCTCAGCGCTTTGCCGAAGATAATGTCGGCCGGAACGCCCCAAGTGAGAACCGGCACGGCCTGCGACACGGTCAGCGTGCCGTTTACGAAAGTGAAGTTGTAGTTGGCGGCGCTCAAAGTGCCTTGAGCTGCGGTGATGCTAT
>DASZUP010000878.1:0-6922 GCA_035547635.1 Pirellulales bacterium | reverse complement strand
AGATCGATTTCGCGTCCCGGCACGCGTTGCTGCACGTACCGCTTAACGAACTCGACCGTTTCTTCAATGACGTCAGCCTGCACGACCAGCAGTTCGCCGGGTTGAGCGGTCTGCAAAGCCTGCTCGACGGCCCGCAAGGCGCCTTGAATCTCGATGATTTCCGGCAGGTACGCGGCCCGTTCCACGCCACGGCGGATGAGGCCGATAATTTCTCCTTCCGCTCGACCGCGGCGATAATGATCTTCGTACAGCACGACCCGGTCGAAGGCGTCGCCAATCAACTCGCCCTGTTCGATCAGGTCGCAGTCGCGACGGTCGCCGGCTGACGAATAGACGATCGAGCGGCGGGCGTGAGGGAACGTCTCGATCACTTCCACCAACGCGGCCAGCGCGGACGTGTTGTGCCCGTAGTCGACAATCACCGTCGCCTCGCCGATCTCGAACAGGTTGAATCTGCCCGGCGATTGTTCCAAATTGGCGGCGAAGGACTCCAGGCAGGCGCGCAAGACGTCGAAGGAGAAACCGGCCGCCCAGCCGGCGCCGGCCGTGGCCAAGGCGTTTTCCACCTGAAAGCCGACGCGGCCGCCATGCGTTAGCGGAACGCGGTCCAGCGCCACCAGGGGCGTTTCCTGTGCGCCTTCGGCGGCGATCATCACGCCATCGCGGACGAACAACACTCGGCCGTTTTTCTGGCGATGGGCGGCGATCACCGGATCGTCCGCATGCCGCGAGAAGTAGAGTACGGAGCCGGGGCACTTTTCGGCCATCGCCGCGACCAGCGGATCGTCAGCCTTGAGCACGGCCGTGCCCGTCGGCGCCAGCGCCTCGACTACGGTCCGTTTAACGCGGGCCAGATCTTCCAGCGTCTGGATGTCGCTGGCGCCCAGGTGATCTCCGTCGCCCAGGTTAGTGACGACGGCCACGTCGCACAGGTCGAAGCCGAGACCTTCGCGCAGAATTCCGCCCCGCGCGGTCTCCAGCACGGCCGCTTCGACCCGCGGATTCATCAGCACGGCGCGGGCGCTTTTCGGCCCGCTGCAGTCGCCCGTTTCAATCCGTCGCTGGCCGATGAAAATACCGTCCGTGCAGGACATGCCGACGACGGCGCCCTGCGAGGCGAACAGGTGGGAGATGAACCGCGTGGTGGTGGTTTTGCCGTTCGAGCCCGTGACGGCCACGATCGGAATGCGGCCGGTCTCGCCGGGGGCGAACATCAAGTCGACGATGGCGTCGCCCACCGGGCGCGGGGCTCCGCTGGAGGGTTCAACGTGCATGCGCAAGCCCGGCCCGGCATTGACTTCCACGATGGCGCCCTGCTGCTCCTCTAACGGGCGGCTGATGTCGACTGCCAGCACGTCGATGCCCGCAATGTCCAGGCCGATCGCCTTGGCCGCGTCGATCGCGCGAGCCGCCACTTCCGGGTGTACCAGATCCGTCACGTCGGCGGCGGTGCCGCCGGTGCTGAGATTGGCGTTGCGGCGAATCAAGACTCTTCGGCCGGCGGCCGGAATCGAGTCGGGAGTCAACTGTTGTTCGCTGAGTACGGCGAGCGCGATGTCGTCGATTCGGATTCGGCTCAGCGGCGTGGCATGGTCGCTGCCTCGGCGCGGATCGGCGTTCACCTGCGCGACGAGCTCAGCGACGCTGCGCGCGCCGTCGCCGATGACGTGCGCCGGTTCGCGCCGCGCGGCGGCGGCCAGTTTGTCGCCGATCACCAGCAGACGATGATCATCGCCGGGAATGAACTCTTCGACGACGATCGAGGAGCCCTCCTGCCGGGCGGCGGCATACGCGGCTCGCACTTGCTGTTCGGTCGTAAGATTTGCGGCTACGCCGCGTCCCTGGTTGCCATACCGCGGCTTGACCACCACCGGTCCGCCGATTTCCTGGGCGGCTTCCCAGGCGTCGTCGGCGTCGGCCACGTCGCGGCCTTCCGGCGTCGGCACGCCCACGCTGCGCAGCAACGAGCGCGTCAGCTCCTTGTCTTGCGCAATGGATTCCGCGATGGCGCTGGTGCGGTCGGTTTCGCCCGCCTGAATGCGGCGTTGGCGGGCGCCATAACCGAATTGCACCAGGTTGCCTTCGCTCAAACGCCGCGCAGGAATGCCGCGGCCGACGGCTGCATCGACGATGGCCCGCGTGCTGGGGCCCAGGCGCAATTCCTGGTTCAGTTCGCTCAGCCGCGCGACTTCCGCCTGAACGTCATAAGGCCGATCGTAGATGGCTGCCAGAATCAGTTCCAGCCCGGCGTTCAAGCAAGCCTTGGCGAACTCTTCGTCCTGGTATTCCACGACGACCTTGTAGACGCCCTCCTGGGAAGTTTCTCGCGCGCGGCCGTAGCCCACCTCGCTGCCAGCCAGCGATTGCAGTTCCAACGTCACGTGTTCCAGGATGTGGCCGGGCCAGGTGCCGCGCCGCAACCGTTCGAAGAACCCGCCCCGCTCGCCGATGCTGCAACGGTGCTCGATCATCGTCGGCAACCAGGACATCAAGCGGTCGTTGAAGCCGGGCAGCTCGTCGGACGGGGAGTCCTTCAACTCTTCCAGGTCGACCCAAGCTTCGAGCACGGGGAAGTTGGCCCAGATGTTCGGGCCGCGCAACGACAGAACCTTAAGAATCTTCATGCCTCTACGCTCTATGCCTCTCTGAAAGCTTGTGAAGGGTGCGCGCAACGCTTGTATCGCCGGGCGTGTTCCGAGCCGGGCGTGCATCACCAAGGAACGATACGCGAGAAGTGTTCACGAAGTTTTGACGCTACGTAGAAAAACGCGACTTGCTTGGACGCATCCGAGCGAAAACGCGACTCGCCGAGAGCCGGCGTCTCGCGGGAACGGCTCGTTGCAAGCTCGACCGCCTGCGCCCGCGAGCGATATCGTTCCTAGCATGACTTATCTTATCGGGATGTCCAGCGGTAAGAGTAGTACGCATTCGTTTTCGCCCCTATAATTCTCGCGGCCGATACCGACAAGCAGCTGCCCCGGGGCGGAAACGCAACAAAAGCCGCTTATTCCTTCCTGAAAAACGCGATATGAGTTAATGGCGTCTGCCGGCGCTTCGTTACGCGTTTTATGCTTTTTTAAACATTTGTTGGCCGTTTCCTAACATTGCCCCCGGACGGGCTTTGCATTCAAGATTATTTAAGCGAAAATGCAAAAAAGCCTGCTATGAGGCTGCAAACTTCGAGCCAGCAGCAAACAAACTATTCCGCCTGATTTCCCGCCCACGCAACTTCCGGGAGTGTTTAGTCTTTGGACGAACAAGCCGATACCTGCCGCTCGCTACCCGACGTTTGGCGTAAAGCCGCCGCCGAGCAGCTTGCGGCCGGCGAGACCGTTCTGGCCTGGTTCGAGCCGGACTTGGACAGCCAGTTGCACTTTGCGCGGGAGTTGATCGTCGTCACCGATCGGCGCATCCTGTCGGCGCGCCAGCGCGGCGGATCGCACACCGGCGCCCCGGACGGCATAGCCGACGCCTGGCAAAGTTGGCCGTTGGAAACCATCGCCCGGCTGGACTGCGGCCAGAGGGCGGGCGTGGGCTCCCTGGAATTGCTTTCCGCTCGGGAACGTTTGGCCCACTGGCGTTACACGTTGGGCCGTTCGGCGAATGCCAACCGCCTGGTCCAGCAATTTGCGGAATGGCGGCAAGGCACGCCCGACGGAAGGCTGGAATCCGACGGCCGCGGAAAAGAGGATGCAACCGCTTGCCCGATGTGCGGTTCAGAAATGCCGGCCGAGACGGCCCGCTGTCCCCGCTGTTCGGGCGTCGGCAAAGCGCCACGGCAAACGGCGGCCTTGGTGCGCCTACTGCAATTCGCCAGGCCGCGGCGGGCTGCGTTGGCACTGGGCTTTGGTCTGACCATTGCCAGCACGGCGGCGGGATTGATACCGCCCTATCTGACGATGCCGCTGATGGATGAGGTTCTCATCCCCCGGCAGAACGGCGAGCCGGTCGAGCCGACGCTCGTGGCGTGGTATCTGTCCGGTTTGGCGTTGGCGGCGATTGCGGCCTGGCTGCTGAGTTGGGCCCGGACCTACGTGCTTGCCTGGGTGTTCGAACGGATTAGCGCCGACTTGCGCAATCATACGTACGCACACTTGCAGCGTTTGTCGCTGGAGTTCTTCGGCGGCAAGCGGACGGGCGACCTGATGTCCCGCGTCAGCACCGATACGGAACGCATCTGCAACTTCCTGTCGCTCAATCTGCTCAACTTCATCACGGACTCGTTGATGATGGTGATGACGGCGCTGGTGCTGTTCTGGATCGACCCCTGGCTGGCTCTGGCAACGCTGCTTCCGTTTCCTTTCATCGGCTGGATGGTGAATCGGGTGCGCGAACGGCTGCGCATCGGCTTCCTGGAAGCCGGGCGGGTGTGGGGCGAGATGACCAGCGTGCTGGCGGATACCATTCCCGGCATCCGGGTGGTCAAGGCATTCGCCCAGGAAGGCCGCGAGGTGGAGCGCTTCCGCCATGCGAACGATAACGTGCTGCGGGCCAATGACGGCGTCAACAAAGTCTGGTCCATTTTCGGCCCGATCGTGACGTTGCTGACCGAGGCCGGACTGCTGGTCGTGTGGGCCTTTGGCGCCTGGCAGGTGTTCCACGGCCAGATCAAGATCGGCGTATTGACGGCCTTCCTGGCCTACATCAGCCGCTTTTACAGCCGGCTTGATTCCATGAGCCGGATGCTGGCCGCCGTGCAACGCGCCGCCGCCAGCACGCAACGCATTTTCGAGATCCTGGATCGCGTGCCGAGCGTGGCCGAGCCCGCCGATCCGGTCCGTCCGCGCCGGCTGCGCGGCGAAGTCGAATTTCGCCACGTCGGCTTCCGCTATGGCAATCGTCCGGTGCTGGAGGATGTGGAATTGACGATCAGGCCCGGCGAGATGATCGGCCTGGTCGGCCCCAGCGGCTCGGGCAAGAGCACGCTGGTGAACCTCGTGTGCCGCTTTTACGACGTCAACGAGGGAGCCATCCTCGTCGACGGCATGGACATCCGCACGCTGGCCTTGGAAGACTATCGCCGCCATATCGGCATCGTCCTGCAGGAGCCGTTTCTGTTCTACGGCACGATCGCCGAGAACATCGCCTACGGCCGTCCTGAAGCCACGCGGGAAGAGATCATCGCCGCCGCGCGGGCCGCCCGGGCGCATGAGTTCATTTTGCGCCTCAGCGACGGCTACGATTCGATCGTCGGCGAGCGCGGACAGAAGCTTTCCGGCGGAGAGCGCCAACGGATTTCGATCGCCCGGGCGCTGCTGATCGACCCGCGGATCCTGATCCTCGATGAAGCCACCTCGGCGGTCGACACCGAGACCGAGCGGGAAATTCAACTGGCGCTCGACGCGCTGATCCAGGGCCGCACGACGATCGCCATCGCGCACCGGCTGAGCACCTTGCGGCGGGCGGATCGGATCGTCGTGCTCGAGCGCGGCCGCATCGCCGAAATCGGCCAGCATGATGAATTGCTCGGCCAGTCCGGCGCTTACGCCCGGCTGCACCGCGCGCAGCTTGAACTGGCAGAATTGGAATAACCATGTCCTTACCTTCTTCGCAGCCGCCCTACGCCGCGGGCGAATTCGAGCTGGCCATCGACGCCTGGGGCCGGCTGGTGCTGATCGACCTGCAAGGCATGCGTCACGAAGGCGTTGAGCCGGTGCGCGCCTTTCCGCTGTCGGATCCTCGGCGCTGGGTGGCGATCTGCGATGCCGAAGGAGCAGAACTGGCGTTCATTGAGGATCTGGACGGTTTGCCCGACCAGGTCCGAGAAACGCTCGAGGAAGCGCTGGCGCGGCGCGACTTCGTGCCGGTCGTCCAGCGCATCGTGACGGTTTCCGCGGAAGTCGAACCTTCCGAGTGGGAAGTCCAGACCGATCGGGGAGTGACGCGGTTCCTGCTGACCGCCGACGACGGCGTGCGGCGGCTGGGCCCGTTCGAAGCGATGCTCGTCGATACGCACGGCACGCGGTATCTGATCTCGGACTTCCGCCGCCTCGACGCTCACAGCCGCCGGATTCTCGATCGGTTCCTGTAAGCCGCCGGCGCCGCCAAAAGGCGTCGCACAGCCGGCGGGTCACGGACTCGAAGCTTGCTCGGGCGCGCCGCGCGGCGGGTACAGGACGATGCTGATCAACCCGCTGCGTTCCTTGTAGGCGGCCTTCACCAGGCTCAAGTCGTTGATGTTGGCCGCCAGCCGCATGGCCTCGTAGATGTCGTGTTCGGAGATGTGCGAGCTGAGCATGTTGGCGCGTATCAGGCGGCCGTCTTCGACGACCAGCTTGGCCCTTCCCTTGACCAGCGTGCCGACAAAGTGCCAGCGGCACGCGGCGGCGGTGGCGCACCAATGCAGCGCGACCAGCACGCTGCTGGCGATCAGCGTTTCCGAGACCGATGCCGAGCCGGTAATGCCCCGGCTGAGCAGCGAGCCGAGCATGAAGCCCAGCACGACGTCGATCGCCGACGGGCGACCGTGGAAGCGGCTCTTACCAATCCGCACCAGCAGCAGGCCTAGCAAATAAACCACGGCGGCGCGGGCGGCCACTTGCGAAAAGGCAAGCGGGCGCTCCGGCATGTCGCCGCCGAACCACCTCATGAGTGCGGCGGAATATTCGTCCACGACAGGATTGCTCTCGGCTCGAAGGTAGGCGTAGCGTTCGAACGCTCGATGGCTCCAGGTCGCCCGCCTACATTCTATCTCCGCGCGAGCCGGACTTCGACCGCAACCACAATGCCAGCCCGGCGCCGGCCAGACCGGCCAGAGCCAGCCAACCGCGGTGCATCGTAGCTTCTAACTGCCAACTGAAGGCGGTGGCGCGCCGGTCGAACCTGCCGTGCGCCCCGCGGTCGCCGGGCAAGGGCTCCCACAAGTTGTTCGGCCGGTCGGGCTGCACCGGTTCATCCGTCATCTGCGAGTCGTAGCCCGTCC
>DASZUP010000877.1:0-9246 GCA_035547635.1 Pirellulales bacterium | reverse complement strand
AAGAAGCCGCGTTTCATGCCGCCGCCCCACATTACCACCGACGACGAGCCGGTAAAGTGGCGATGCTGCCCGTAGTGCTTCAGTTCTTGCATCACGTCGACTTTTTCCGTCGCCTGGTCGCTGGCGTTCGATCCAGGCTTGCCTTCAATCAGCATGTCCCGGCTGAACTCGCTGGCCAGGATGACCAGGGTGCGATCCAGCAGGCCGCGAGTTTCCAGGTCCAGAATCAATTGCGCGATCGGCCGATCGATCTCCTGCTTCATTTTGGCAAGCGTCGTGTGGCCGTTGGCGTGCGTGTCCCAGTTCAGGAACGGCACGTATTCGGTGGTCACCTCGACGAACCGGGCGCCCGACTCAACCAGCCGCCGCGCCAACAGGCAGCCGCGGCCGAAACGGCCCGTGTCGTATTTCTCGTAACTCTCCTTCGGCTCGAGCGAAATATCGAAAGCGGCCCGATCTTTGGAACTCAGCAGCCGGTAAGCGTTGTCCATACTGCGCAGTAGCGACTGCTGCTGGTGATCGCTGAGGAACTCGCGCTGGGGCGATTTATCGATCAACTTGCGGTAGAGCCTGTCGCGGTTTTGGAATCGGCCGGCATCCATCCCTTTCGGCGGACGCACCGACTCGGCGGCCTGCTCCGGAAAGGGCAAGTTCATCGGCCCGAATTCGCTGCCGAAAAAGCCCGCCGTGGTAAAGGCCTTGAGTTCCTCCTGTTCGCCGACGCCTTCTAAGCGCTGGCCGATATTAATGAACGGCGGAATCACAGGGTTGTTCGGGCCCAGCACCCGCGCCATCCAGGCGCCCAGGTGCGGACAGGCCACGGTTTGCGGCGGCACGTAGCCGGTGTGCCAGTGGTATTGGTGGCGCGAGTGCAAGATGCTGCCCAGGTCGGGCAGCACGTGCGAGCGGATCAGCGTCGCACGGTCCATCACCCGCGCGACGTGCTCCAGTCCTTGGGTGATCTTGATGTCGTCAACTACCGTATCGATCGCCGGAAACGTGCTCTCGACATCGGCCACACGGACGCCCGGCGCGAAAGGAACGTACTTCTTGGGATCGAACGTGTCGGGCGCCGCCATGCCGCCGGCCATCCAGAGCAGAATGCACGAATCGGCCTTGGCCTTGGGATGCACGACTATTTCGCCGCCGGGCGCGGCCGCAAGCCGTCGCGGCTCGCCCGCCATCAGCGTCGCGGCGCCTGCTGCGGCAAGTTGCCGCAAGAAGTCTCGCCGCGCCTGTCGCTCGTCGCTTGATAAAAGCTGCATCAGTTCGTCTCCAGACTCATTACGACCCGCAACCCCAGACGTGCGAATTGTGGTTTCCCGCCCGCTGTGTCGTCACCTTACCAAATGGAATTCCGGCAACATGATCACCGCCCACAGGACGTCTTGAACGCCCTGCTGGCTCAAGGGCTCGCCGAGCGTTTCGACCAGCACTTTAACCTCTTCGGGCGTCGGCGCCCGACTGAGCGAGAACTGGTAGAGCCAGCTGATGAATTCTTGCGGCGATTTCCACGGCCGGCCGAGCAGGTTGTTCGAACCTTGGGCCAAGGTATCGGCCAGGATCTGCCCATTCGACAGGGCGATCGCTTCAAGCGTGGTCAGCTCATCGGGGCGTACGCTGACTATCTGATCGCGATTGGGCCGGCCGAGCGAACGCATTAGAAAATCGCTCTTTAAGAGCGAAGCGCGGACCATCAAACCGACCGACTCTCCGGCCTGGGAAAGCAATTGGCTCAAGGGGCGCTGCAAGCTCGCGGCCCATACCTCCGGACGAGCGACCGGCTCCGCCGGCTGCCAATCGTTCGGCGCCGTTTTGTAGCGGCCGTTCCGCTCAGGCTGCTGGCGGGTCCATTGCCATGAATCATCGCTGGCGATCACGGCTTCCAGCGAACCGCTTGCATCGAACAGCCGGACTTCAAAGAACAGTCCGGCTGGATTGGGGCTGGCGCCGCCGTTCTTGGCGACAATCAGGAATTCGTTCGCGCCCGGCTTGAGCCGACCGGCGAGCAGCACCGAATCGGGACGCTGCCAGTCGTCGCCCGCCTGCGCTCGCTGGCCGTTGACGAACAATTGGTAGCTGTTATCGCAGGAAATCACCGCTACCGCCTGAGCGGGCGCCGCCTTGAGCGCGACCTGTTTGCGGAACGCGACCGTCTCGCCGGCGGCGGCCTGCGATGAATCGGCCCGCGACCAGATCCATTTGCCTTGCAAGGATGCTTGCGCAGCGGCGTTCGGATGGGGCTTGCCGCGCAGGACCGGCGCGTCGTACCGCGCGGGAGCCGCCTCGGTGATTTGCCACACGGCGTCGACGAATTGTTCCGCCGTCATCCGCTTGGCGCGCGGTCCCGCATACACATAACGCTGCTCATCGGCGGCTTGCGGAGTTGCTTCCACGCGAGACTGATAGGCCTGCGACGTCGCGATCAACTCGATCGTCTGTTTCAGGTCATAGCCCTGGTCCGAGAGATTGACGGCCAGATAATCAAGCAAGTCCGCGTTCCAAGGTTCGCTCTGCATGGCGTCGACCGGATGCACAATGCCGCGGCCCATCAACCGTTGCCAGATCCGATTGACGATCGTGCGCGTAAAGCGTCCGTTATCCGGGTGCGTCATTAGCGCCGCCAACTGCTTGAGCCGCTCAGGCTGCCGCGCCGCGGGGTCGATCTGTCCGAGTTCGGGAAACAGCCAGCCGGCCGCGGCGGTCTTGCCGATCGGTTTGTCGCAGCGGTGAATCTCCAGCGGTCGAGTCGCGAAGATTGCGGCCAGCCCGTACGACTCTTCCAGCGTCCAACGGTCAATGAAGCTGTCGTGGCAGGAGGCGCATTTCAGGTTGATGCCCAGAAACGCCTGCCCCATGCTTTGTGCGAATTGGATCTCGACCGTCTGCCCCGCACTGACGTTGCCGCGCCAGCGAATGCCTTCGCCAAAGCCGGCGCTGTCCGCCGTTGGCGGGGCGATCAGTTCGCGGGCGAACTGATCGTACGGCTTGTTGGTCGCCAGCGCCTCGTAGAGCCACTTCGAGATTTGCTTGCGCCCGCCGGTAATGAACCCGGTGCCCGCGTAATCGTTGCGCAGCAGGTCATTCCAGAACGTGAGCCAATGTTCAGCGTAATCAACGTCGCGGCTCAACAGCGCTTGCACCAGGCGGTCGCGCCGGTCGGCGCCGCGGTCAGCCAGAAACGCTTGCAACTCGTCGGGCGTCGGCAGCAGCCCGATCAGGTCAAGATAGGCTCGACGAGCAAACGCGGCATCGTCGATCGCCTGCGGACGAGGCCGTTTATGCTTGGCCAAGTAGGCGTCGATGATCCGATCGATCGGGTTCTGACGGCCTTCGACGACCGGGGGCAGGTCGGGGCGCCGTGGCTTGAGCGCCGGCTCGTAGGTGCGATTGCCGAACGTGAAACCTTGTTCCCACGGCATGCCGGCGTCGATCCAGGTTTGCAGCCGCGCCACGTCTTCAGCCGGAACGCGGGGGCCTTCCGGCGGCATCTTCAAGTCGTCGTCCTTGGAGACGATGCGGACCAGCAGCTCGCTTTCGCCGCTTTTGCCGGGTGCGACAACGGCGCCCGACTCGCCGCCTGCCAGCAGCGATTCGCGCGTGTTGAACGAGAACCCGCCCTTCTTCTGATCTCCGGCGTGGCACTTGCCGCAATACTGCTTCAATACGGGCGCCACGTCGTGAGCGAAATCAATCGCTGCGGCTCTCGACGGAAATGCCGTTGTGGCCAGCAAAGCAGTAGCGAGCCAGGTTAAGGCAGTCAGTCGCATAAGAACTTCGGGTCGGAATGTCGTCGAGGAAAGACGTTGATTATAACCGGTCAGCTCAAGCGGCGCCCCCCTGCAAGCGCGGCGGGCCGCATTGCGCGGGGGAGCGTTTCCGCTGGATTGTCTCTGTGCAGGGAGCCCAGACGGTAAACACTTTTTGACCACGGACGTTCGTAAAGCCCACGGAACGCCGGCGGTAGCAAAAACGCGTCAGGCGCAGGACAGGGGCGAGCGGAAATGGCTTCCTCGGCATGACCGCCATGCTAGCCGTTTGTTACGGCGGTTCCGGCTGGGGCGAATATGCAGTGCGCAAGTTCCGTCTGACAGCCGGCGCGCAATTTGCCCCCACGCGGCGGAACGCGACCTAAGCTTGGTCAACGTGGCGTAGCCGTTTTGCCACGCACCCCGCCGGGTCGTGCGATTTATTCACACCCGCACACCCCCGACCTTCCCTGTGGATAGAAGCATGCGAATTCAAGCGAGTACGGTTTGGGCGTTCGTCGCGTTGGCGCCGATTGCAGCGGGCGCCTCTTGGCTGGCGCTGCACGGTCGAGACGCCACGGCGGCGCCGGCCAGGCAAGCGGAGCGAAAAGCCGGATTGCAGGTCAAAGTGCGAGTCGTGCGCCCGGAAAAGGGGGGACTGCCCTGGAGCGTCACTCGCCCTGCTTCGATCCACGCTTTCCACCGTGCGGCCCTTTACGCCAAGGCGTCAGGGTATTTGCAGAATCAGGTCGTCGACATCGGAGACGCCGTCGAGAAAGGCGCGCTGCTGGCCGAGGTGTACGCGCCTGAAATCGTCGCCGCGGTGCAAAAGGCCAAAGCCGATGTGGCGAAAGCCGAAGCCATGGTGAATGTCGCCCAAGCGCACATCTCCGAAGCCAACTCCGAATTGACCGAATCACGCGCCGCCTTGGAGCAGACCAAGGCGCAATTGATCAACGCTGCGGCCTTGCTCAAATTGCGGCAAGAGCAGTATGACCGCATCGCCCGTCTGGCCAAAGAGAAGGCCATTCAAGAAGAGCTCGTCGACGAGAAATTCGAGGCGCGAGACGCCGCCCAGGCGGCTCAGTTGGCGGCCGAGAAGGCCGTCGCCACCGCCGAGGCCGCCGTAGCGACGGCGGAAGCTCGGCTCGCCCGGTCCAAGGCGGATCTGTCCAGCTCCGAGGCCGAAGTCCAGGTCGCCAAGGCGGCGCTGGCGGAAGCGTCGGCGCTCGAACAGTACACGCACATTCGTTCTCCTTACAAGGGCGTCATCACCGAACGCAACTTCCACGATGGCGACTTCATTCGCGATGCCGCCAGCGGAGCGACTCAGCCCGTCTTCGGCGTTGCCGAGACGGACGTAATGCGCGTGATCGTCTGGGTGCCCGACGAAGACGTCCCTTTCACGCATCGCGGCATCGAGGCCTCGTTGCAAGTGGACGCTCTGGACGGTCGCGTGTTCAAAGGCGTGGTGGCCCGCACTGCGATGTCCGAGAATTATGAAACCCGCACGATGCGCACGGAAATCGATCTGGAGAATTCGGAAGGGCTGCTAAAAGACGGGATGTTCGGCGCCGCCACCATCCAGTTAGGCCGAAAGCAAGACGCCGTCAGCATTCCCACGGCGTGTCTTCTTGGCGACGGTAAGGAAGAACGAGCCGTCTACCTGGTCCGCGACGGTCGCGCACGCCGAGTCGAGGTGCGCGTCGGGCGCGACGACGGCATTCAGGCGGAAGTGCTCTCCGGTCTCACTACCGACGACCAGGTAATCGAAGAACACGGGCCAGGCCTCGATGACGACGTTCTGGTTACCGTCGTTTCGACCAAGAGCGAATCGCAGGCCGTGAAAGAGGACGTCGCCGCCGGCGAAGAGACCGACAAACCGCAGGAAACGGGCAAACACGAAAAGAAATAATGCCTCGCTTGCCGCCAAACCGCGGACCGCAGGGAAGAGCAGCAACGACGCGCTCGTCCCTGCTCGTCCAGGTTCGGCCCCGCCCTGAGCGAGAAAAACAGAGGGACGAAGATGTTCTTCATCCCTTCCTGAATTGATTCGGCGAGGTCGCCAGCGCGACCGTCTCGAAACACCGGAACGCTACCCATGCAGAAGCTAATCGAGCTAGCCCTTAATCGCCCGCGGACCGTGACCGTCGGCATCCTCAGCGTACTAGTGCTGGGCGTGATGTGCGTCGCCAGGATCCCTATCGACATTCTGCCGGTGTTTAACAGCCCGGCCGTACAGGTGCTGACGTATTACTCCGGCATGCCCGCCGAGAGCATCGCCAACGGCATCACCAACCCGATGGAACGCATGACCGGCCAGTCGGCCGGCATGAAGCGGCAGGAATCGCGTTCGATCCTGGGCGCCAGTATCGTCCGTAATTACTTTCGCGAAGACGTCGATCCCAACGGCGCGTTGACGCAGGTCAACTCGCTGGCATTGAGCGAAATCCCCAACCTGCCGCCCGGCACGCTGCCGCCGGTGGTGTTGCCCTACGACCCGACCGCGACCGTGCCGGCGTGCCTGGTGGCGGTGGACAGCAAGAAGTACGGAGAATCGACGTTGTACGACGTCGGCCGCTTTGAAGTCCGAAACTTCATCATGAATTCTCCCGGGGCGAACGCTCCGGTGGTCTTCGGCGGCAAGATCCGCGCCATTCTGGCGGAGGTGGATCCGATCAAGCTCGAAAGCCGCAATCTGTCGTTGCGCAACGTGCTGGACCAGCTTGCCGAGTTCAACCTGTTTTTGCCCACCGGCGACGCCAAGTTCGGCCGGCTCGATTACGCCATCGATTCCAACGCAATGTATAAGGTTCCGGAGCGCATGCAGGACATCCCGCTGCGCACGACGCTCGGCGATACCAGCTTTCTGGGCGACGTCGCCACGGTGCGCGACACGCACTTGATCCAGATGTGCAAGGTGCGCGTCAACGGCCGGCCGGAAGTCTACATCCCGGTGTTTCGTCAGGCCGGCGCCAGCACCCTCGACGTCGTCGACAGCCTGAAGAAGGCCTTGCCGGAGATGGAGCCCAAGCTGACGCGGCCCGGCATTGAGCTCAAGATGGTCATGGACCAGTCGGTTTACGTCCGCCAATCGATCCGCAGCCTGATTACCGAAGGCGTGCTGGGCGCCGTACTCTGCTCGTTGGTGATCCTGCTGTTCCTCGGCGAATGGCGCATGACGGCGATCGCCGTGCTGACCATCCCGATCGCCGTGATGGCGGGCGTGATGGGCCTGTACTTCACCGGCAATACGATCAACGTGATGACGCTGGCCGGCCTGGCCTTGGCTATCGGCCCGATGGTGGATAGCGCCATCATCTGCCTGGAAAATACGCATCGCTACATGGAGTCCGGTTCTTCCCCTGCCGACGCCGCGCTGCACGGCGCCAGCGAGGTGGCCATGCCGGAGCTGGTGGCCAGCTTGTGCACGCTGCTGGTGTTGGCGCCGCTGGCGCTGATGCCGGGCATGGGGCAATTCCTCTTTCGCCCGTTGGCCATGGCGGTGGCCTTTGCCATGGGTTCGGCCTATTTGCTTTCCCGGTCGTTCGTGCCCAGCCGGGCCGCGTTGTGGCTCAAAGGACACTCACAGAAGCACGGCGAAGAACATGCTTCCGAAACGCCGAAGCGGCGGCCGGGTCTCGTACGCCGAGGCTTCGATCGGATCCAGGACGGGATTGAATTCGTAATTGGCTGGTACGTCCGCGGTCTGAATCACGTGCTGCGGCTGCGCTGGTTTGTCGTCCTGGGCGCGGCCGGCCTGCTCGCGGCGGTGTTGGGCGGCCTGTTGCCTCACTTGCGACGAGACTTCTTTCCGGAGGTCGACGCCGGCGCGTTCGAGATGTACGTGCGGTTGAATACCGGCACGCGGATCGAGGAAACGGAGAAAGAAGTCGCCGAAGTTGAAAATCTCATCCGTCGCGTGATCGGCAAGGATTTAGAGCTGACAATCAGTCAATTGGGCGTCTGGGCCGACTGGTCCTGCGCGTATACGCCCAACTCGGGACCGATGGACGCCGTGCTTTCAGTGCAACTCAAAACGGAGCGGGAGCATTCCGCGCAGCACTACGCCGCCGCCCTCCGCAGCGCCATGGCCGAAGACGACCGTTTCGCCGCGTTGGAGGTTTCGTTCAATACGGGCGGCACCATCCGCAGCGCCATGAACGAAGGCGGCGCCACGCCGATCGACATCCGCATCGAGGGCAGAAACCTGCGGAAGTCGCGCGAAGTGGCCAGCCGGGTGATGCAAAAAGTGGCCAATATCGACGGAGTGGTCGATGCGCGAATCTTGCAGCGGCTCGACTATCCCGAATACATCGTCGAAATCGACCGCGCCAAGAGCCGGCGGCTGGGTCTGACCACTCGAGAGGTGATGGAGAACGTGGTGGCGGCGCTCAAGTCAAGCATCCAGTTCAACAAGAAGAATTTCTGGTTCGACCCGATCTCGCACAACCAGTACTACGTCGGCGTGCAGTACCCGGAACAAGACATCAAGTCCGTGCAAACGCTGCTGAACGTATCGATCACCAGCCCCTTGCAGAAGCAGCCGATCCCGCTGAGCGACCTGGTTTCGCTAACGGCTTCGACCATGGCAGCCGAAGTGACGCACACGAACCTGATGGCCACGATCGACCTGACAATGAACGTCGAAGGACGCGATCTCGGCCACGTCGCCGACGACATCGTGGAAGTATTGGACGGCTTCGGCGTGGCCCAGGGCAATGCCACCTGGCAGCCTTACGACCCGTCGGCCAAGGACAAGCAGCCGATCTCCGGAACGAAAATGGTGCTCACCGGCGAATACGGCCACATGCAAGAGACCTTCTTCAATTTTGGCATCGGGCTGCCGCTGGCGGTGATCTTCGTCTATTTCTTGATGGTCATGCTGCTGGACTCGTACCTGATTCCGCTGGTCGTCTTGTCGGCCGTGCCGTTCGGTTTGGTCGGCGTCGTGCTGATGCTGTGGGTCACGGGCACGGCGGTGAACGTGCAATCTTTGTTGGGCATGATCTTCATGGTCGGCATCGTGGTCTCAAACACGGTGCTGCTGACCGACTTCGCCCAGCATATCCGCCGCGAGGAAAAGCTCAGCCCAACCGAAGCCATTCGCAAGGCCGCCGGCATTCGCGCTCGCCCGGTGGCGATGACCGCCATTGCGGCGTTGCTGGCCTTGTTGCCGATGGCCATGGCCCTGGAACGCGGCAGCGAGGCGAATGCTCCGCTCGGCCGAGCGGTGATCGGCGGCCTGCTTGCCGGCCTGATTACGACGCTGGTCGTGGTGCCGGCCTTGTATTCGCTGGTGGTCCGCGACGAGCCGGAGGCGGCGCCCGCGACGGCGTAATTGTTCGACGGCAGGCGCTCAGAGCCTATCCGAAAACCGGCCATGGCCCCAAAACGGGCGCCATGCTTTCACGCTTGCGTAGCAAGCGGGTAAGCATGCGCTTGGCGGTATTTCAGCATGCCTACGCTGGCTGGCGCCAGCGAAGGCATGGCACCC
>DASZUP010000876.1:0-3658 GCA_035547635.1 Pirellulales bacterium | reverse complement strand
CTGCTGCATCTTCTTCTGCATCGCCTTGGCCGCCTCGGCCAGCGCCGGCGGCATGCCGCTCGTGTCGCCCAGGCCGGCGCCGAATTGCAAATCCAGCTTGTCTTTCATGGCCAGCGCCACCCGCATCATCGCGGCGGCGCGCTGCTCGGGCGCGAGCGCGTCGAGCGTCTGCTCGATCTGGACCTGCCGATCTTGCCTGGCCTGGGCGCGCTCGGCCCCTTCGACGCCGAGCAGTTCCTTCCGCAACGCTTCGAGTCGCGAGCGATCGGCCGATTCGAACGTGACGTAGATCGGCGCGCCGCGACAAGTGGAGTTCTTCCAGCGCCCCTCATCGGTCGTCTGCGATTCCTGCTCGACGATACCGTCGCTTTCTTCCGGCTGCAGGTGTAGGCCGAAAGTCAGAATCGGCGCCGGCCGGTGCTCCCTGACTTCGGCCCACGACGCATCAAGCGGCAGCGGCAGCGTGGTGCGCGTCAAGCATTCCCCCTCGGACGATTGTTCTCGCGTGAAAAGCACAAGGGACTCGCCTTCGCGGGCCAGTATCTGGTCGAGCGAGGCCGGCTCTCCGTGGCGATTGCTCGCCGCTTTGATCGACTCGCGGGCGACGACGTCCAACCGCTCGGTTTCCGACCAATCGACGCTCGGCGCATCGGAAGTGACCAGCAGCTCTGCAAAGAAACCGGTGAGCGCGTCGTTCTGCAAGTCCGTGCTCTCGCCGTGATAGTCGAAGTAGACGCTTGGCTCCCCCTTGGCTCCGCGTGCGTTGAAGTTCATGAGCGCCGTGGCGCCGGTTTCCAACTCTTCGCCAAACACAAACACCAACTCGTGATCAGGCGCCTGCTCCTCTTCATCAAACGCCGCCCACTCCCAAAAGTCTTCGTCGACCGGCGCCATTTGTTCCAGCGGCAGAATTTCGAGCGACGTGTTACGCACGCTCCCGCCGTTTTGAACCGCCAGCGCCTTGCGCAACACTTCCGGCAGTTGCACCCGATGCTTTTTCTCCCAGGCGGCGATTTGCCGTTCGCTCGCGCCCGGCGGCGTTTCGCTCTCCAACTCGTCACCTTCGATCTCTTCGTCATCAATTAAGTCGTCATCGTCGCGGCCGCCATCCATCCAGAAACGTTGAAAATCGATCATGAACGCCTCGCGTGGTTACGAGATAGGTTTCCGCACAAAAGACGCAGGGGCGGCCGCGAGCCTCACGCGGCCGAGGTTCGAACGATAGCAGACGATCAGCGTCGCGCATTAGAAGCGCCGCAGGCGGCGACGGCAAGATGGCAACACGAGGCGGCGCTGTTGCCCGCGCGCAAGACGGATGCTTGGATATTGAAACCTCGGCGACCGCAAGAGATGCTGCCCGTACCGAGCGGAACAGCGTGAGACTTCCGGGCGCCTCGCAAGGACGCTCAAACGCCAACGGGCGATGGAACGCCAAACGTGCTGCCCAAAATCTTCACACGCTTCCGCTACTTGGCTGTAGCGGAAGTCGTGAGACTTCCGGGCGCCTCGCAGAGACGCTCAAACGCTAACGGGACTGGCAACGCCAAACGCGCTCCCCGGAATCTTCACACGCTTCCGCTACATGGCCGACGGAATCTTCATGCGCTTCCGCTACGGCATTTTGGCGTCGAGCCGCTGAGATCTCACACACGCGCCAAGCCAGCGCAGGTCTACACTCCCAGACGGACTCTCGCCGACGGCGGCGCTTGCGAATTTGGCGTCATTGGGACGCCAGACGCCGCGGGTCAGGCGATGAGCAGCATGCCCAGGAGAAATGCCATGTCCCGCCGCTCAAAGAAATTTCAGGCCAAGAGGCAAGCTCAAGCCCAGCCCCAGCTTCCGGCAAAGCCCGAGCCGGCGCGGTGGATTCTGCCGGACGACGCCTTCGCGCTGGAGGACGGCTCGGAGCAGGTGGAATTGTCGATCCTGCAGGATCTTGAGCCGGCCCAGGTGGAGTGGCTGGCCGAGGGAAGGCTGCCGCAAGGCGCGCTGTGCGTGGTGGCGGGTGAGACGGGGACGTGCAAAAGCCTGCTGGCCGTCGAGTGGGCGGCCCGAACCAGCCAGGGATCCGGCAGCGCCGATGCGGCGCTGATTGCCCACGGCGTCGATATGCCCGGCCCGCTGATGCGGGCCCGGCTCGATGCGGCCGGCGCCGACGTCGCACGGGTGGCGTCGGCCACGCTCGCCTGGCCGCAGCCGGGCGACGATGTTTCGCTGGACGCACTCGATCGACGCGTGGCGACGCTGGCCGCCGGCATGCAAAAGGGCAAGGCGTGCAAGCTGCTCGTTATTGACAACCTGGAGGCCTGGGCCGGCGGGCTCGACACCAGTCCCTGCCGCGCGCGAATTCATTACTTCCTGGTCAAGCTGGCGGAACTGGCGGTCCGGACCAAAACGGCCATCGTCGCGTTGGCGCGCCTGAACGGACCGGCGGGCGGCCGCGTGGCGACGCGCGAATTGGCTGAACTGTCGGCCATCGCGCCGGTCATCTGGCTGACGGCGAAGGATGCCGAACAGCGCGGCCGCCGCTTGTTGCTGCCGGTCAAGAACAGTCTGGGCCCGGGGGAATCGGCGGCCGCGTTCCGGATCGAAGCCGGACGCGTTGCTTGGGAGCCGGAACCAGTGGAGCTTTCCGACACCATCCTCGCGCCGCCCAGCGCCCGCAGCGTGGCGGAACGGCAGGATCGCGAAAGCGCCGCCGAATGGCTGATCGACGCGTTGAGCGACGGGCCGGTCGAGTCGGGCGAGTTGTTCCGGCAGGCCCGGACATGCGGCATTTCCGCCAAGACGCTGCGCCGCGCCGGCAAAGCGCTGGGGTTGAAGCCGAGCAAGACGTCGTTCGACGGACCGTGGGCGTGGGGAATTCGGAATGGGGGAGAGCGGGGAGCGCGGAACTCGGAGTGCGGAGCGAAGCAGGCCGAGACAGGCGATGCGTGCCAAGATGGCCAACTTGAAGCGGAAATGTTGGCTTCGGGCGAGCCGATGGCGGATGCACTCGAGCGGCGGCCGCTGGAACGGGGTGAAGTGAACGAGAAGTACCCGTTCTCGGCCCGTCCTGCTGCGATGAGCGGATCGCGCGCGTAGGGCTGGATGGTTGAGAGGCACGACGCGAGGAAGGCAAGCGTGCGATTGGGAGAGCGTACGCGCGGGACGAGAATGGTTGAGCGCGGAAACAACGCTCAGCGCAGGCGCCAGTGGAGAAAGTCAAAATGCAAAATGCAAAACGCAAAATGCAAAATGCAAAACCGGATGTCGCTTCAGGCCATTTTGCGTTTTGCATTTTGCGTTTTGCATTTCCTGAAGGCGCGGACAGATCGCTTGCGCAGGCGGCAACGCTGCGGAGGGCGGAACGAACTGGGGCTTCGCTTAGGCTCAGCACCCAGGCACACGACGCCAGGAAGAAATCTTGCCTTGAGGCAGGACCGCCCTCACCCCGGCCCTCTCCCTCTGGGAGAGGGAGTAGGAAGGCTGAAGCAGCGGACAGGCGAAGATGGACAACTCGCGCGGGAGATATTGGGAATGTTGGCGCCGCACTGGCTTTATTCGCCACGATCCGGGCTTGCCCCGGTCGAGCGATGATTTATTGCTAGCTTAGTTACCGCCCCGACATTCTCATTCCCCTTTTTCCGCGTTTGTCCGCCGCCCGCGGGCGGCGGAC
>DASZUP010000875.1:0-12531 GCA_035547635.1 Pirellulales bacterium | reverse complement strand
GCTCCCACGCAACCGCCCGGCCTTGCCAGCGCTGGGCCAGGTCGCGGGCGCGCTCGAAGTTGCGATTGACGACCGTGACGTCGCGGGCGCCTTGGTCCTGCAGGTACCGCAGGGTCTCCTCGCCCATCTCGCCCGCTCCGATGACCAGCACGCGCTTGTCGTCAAAGCGTTCGAAGATTCGCCGGGCGAAGTCCGCCACGGCCACGCTGGGAATGCTGACCCGCTTTTCGTTGATCGAAGTTTCGCTGGCCACGCGCTTGCCGACCCGCAGCGCGGCCTGGAAGATCTGGTTGGTCAGCGGCCCGGTGGTCTGCCTGGACAGCGCCAAGTCATAGGCCTGTTTGACCTGGCTGACAATCTGCGGCTCGCCCAGCACCATGCTGTCCAGGCTGGCCGCCACGGTAAACAGGTGGCGGACCGCGTCTTCCCCGGTGCGCTCGAACAGCTCGTCGAAAATATCGTAGACGTTCAGCCCGTGGAAGCGCGCCAGAAACTCCGCCAGATCCTGGTGCGTCGGGCCGTGCTCCGCGTCTTCGGCCGCCGTGTAGACCTCTACGCGGTTGCAGGTCGAGAGCAGCACCGCCTCAACGTCCGGAAAGCGCGTGCGCAGGTCGTCCAGCGCGGCCTCTGCCTGCGTCGGATTGAACGCCAGCATTTCGCGAACCGCCACCGAAGAGTGCCGATGGCTGCAACCCAGCATTTGCAGCTTCATGGGACGCCTGCGGCGGTAGGACGATGGTTGAGGTCTGAAAGTTGATCAGCAACGGACGCCGCGGCGAACCGATGCGCATTCGGTTCCGCGTTACGCGTTCCGAGTTCCGCGCTTCCCACGCTGGCCGGGTTGTGTTCGCTGGACGAGGAGAGCCAAATGGCCATGGCCAGCACCAGGAACGCGAAGCTGGCGACGGTCAGGTAGGCGACCTTCCGACCCTGGCGTGCGGGCCGATAGAAGATGCTGAACGCCGCGGCCGCCAGCAGCCAGATCAGCAACAACCCGGAGCTCCAAATCACCGGGTCGTTCCACGGCAGGTAGTCGCTCGTCTGACGCTGGCGATTGACCAGGTTCAGCATCACGCCCGACAGAAACCCGATCACCAGCAACAACGCCGAGACCACGGTGGCGCGGGCGTTCACCCGTTCGAGCCGCTCGAGACTCGGCAGTTGAAGTCCCTGGATCGGCGGCAATTTGTGTTTCAGGCGGTAGCTTTGCACCAGGTTCATCGCCCCGGCCACGAAGCCCCCCAGCACGGTCAGCACCGCCAGCAGCAGGAACACCCCGTGGATGGCGCCCCAGATCTGCGTGGCTTGCGAAGTGGGAAAGGGGACCCGCCTGGCAAACCATTGCGCCGCGGCGATCAGGCCCAGCACCAACGGCAGCACGAACAGGCCGACGGCGGTGCGCGGATAAGAGACGGTCAGGTAGATGTAGGCGACCGTCAATCCCCAGGCGGCCAGCAGGTACCAGTCGAATTCGCTCGATAGCGGCGCCACCGAAGTCGACGCCGCGCGATATCCCAGGAACAAGGTGTGCGCCAGCAGCCCCGCTCCGGCGAACGTCAACAGCAGCGCGCCGCGCACTCCGCTGCGAAAAAACAGCCGGGAGATTTCCAGCGCCAACGCGACGGCGTAACTGGCGGCGAAACAGAAGATGCTGATCCCGGCCATGGCGCTAGCGGACTACGACTCCGACCCGTCTGCGGCGCCGTCCAGCCCGTATTCCTTGAGTTTCTTGTGGAGCGTGTTGCGGTTAATCCCCAACCGGGCGGCGGCCTTGATCTGCACGCTGTCGCAAGCGACCAGCACCTGGGCGATCAGTTCGCGCTCGACGCGGTTGACGATCTTATTGTACAGGTCTTCGGCATTGGGGCCCGCCGCGGATATCCCTTGCTGGACCAGTTCGTAGGCCAGGGTCTCGGCGTCGGCTTCGGTCAGACGCCGAGCGGACGGCCGCCGCGGATTGAGCACGGACTCGGGCAGCAGCTCGCAAGTCAGTTCGTCGCCGGGCGCCAGCACGACCGCCCGCTCGATATAGTTCTGCAGCTCGCGCACGTTGCCCGGCCAGTGGTAATCCTGCAGAGCTTCCATCGCCTTCGGCTCGATGTGGACCACGTAGCGGTCGTTGGCTTCATTATAGATGTTGAGAAAATGGCCGATCAACTCCGGGATGTCCTCTCGTCGCTCGCGCAGCGGCGGCAAGTGGACCGGCACGACGTTGAGCCGGTAATACAAGTCCTCGCGAAACCGCTCGGCGTCCACCTCGTCCATCAGGTCGCGGTTGCTGGCGGCAATCACGCGGGTATCGACGCGAATGGTCTGGGTGTCTCCGACCCGTTCGAACTCTCGCTCCTGTAGCACGCGCAACAGCTTGACTTGCAGCTTGGGCGTGGTGGAGTTGATTTCGTCGAGGAACACCGTGCCGGTGTGGGCGGCTTCGAAGCGGCCTGTGCGGTTCTCGATCGCTCCGGTAAACGCTCCGCGGACGTGTCCGAATAATTCGCTTTCCAGCAGGCTTTCCGATAGCGCGCCGCAGTTGACGCGCACGAAGGGTCCGCTGCCGCGCGGACTGATCTGGTGGATGGCCTTGGCGATCATCTCCTTGCCGGTGCCGGTCTCTCCCAGCAGCAGCACGGAGGCGTTGGAGCGCGCCACCAGGCGGGTCCGCGTGTACACTTTTTGCATGGCCGGCCCGTTGCCTATCAAGCCGGCGATGGGCGGACCGGAAGCCTGCGGATCGTAAGGTCGGTAGGATGAACTCATGTCGTTGCGTAACGGCCGCGGCTTGTCAGCCGCATGACGTCGCCTTTGCTGCTGCCATGCGCGTGAAATAGGCGTTCCTTCGATATCGTGCCGCGCTTCAGTCCGCCAGATCCGCTACCGCACGCGCCTCGATCAAGTCGAGGATCGAAGCCAATACTTGCTGACTCTCTTTATCTTGGGATTTGCTCTGGTTGTAACGATCGTACTGCTTGTCGATTTCCGCCGTGGTTAGCAGCGCGCCGAAGTCGGCCACGCTGGCCGCAAAGCCTTGCGCCGCCGCCTGCCGCAATTCGAGCGGCTGCGAGGCGAAGCTGGCCAGGTCGACCAGTTCCCGCTGGCTGCTCGGCGTGCCTAACCGGGCCAGGATCGGCGCCGCTTCCGAGCCCAATTCCGGATCCCAAAGCGACGTGATCAGCGCGGGTTCGACGCGGCGCAGATTGTACAGACCTGGCGGCGCCTTGCTCGCTTCGGCCAGCCAGGCGACAGCCCGCTCCGCCTGGCGCCGGCGCAGTTCAGCCGGGACGAAGGCCCGGCCGAACCGCTGCAGCATCAATTCAGTCTGGTACTGCAAAGCATCGGCATGTTCCGTGCGGATAATCACCGCCGTCAAAGGGATGCGCCGCGCGAGCCGCTCCGCGCGATCGAGGTCCTCGCTCGAAGCGACAATGCCGATCGGCAGACGCGACGTGCGATTGTCTCGCCGGAACTGCTCCAACAACTGGCCGGAAGTCGGCGACGCCAGGCTGAAGTCAATCAGCGCCAGTTCGTAATCCGGCGAGGCGAGGGCCGCGGAAAGCGCTTGCCGGTCGGTCGTCGCAACCTCGGTTTCATAGCCGATGGTCGCCAGCAGTCCGGCGGCGGCCTGCACTTCGAGCGGGCGTGCGTCGGCAGCCAGGGCGCGAGGAACGCCGCCGCCGGAAGCCAGGTAGCCCAAAGCATCGAGAACAAAACTGGAACCGGGATAGGGCTTCGAGGGGTTGAGGCGGAAAATGGCGTCGAGCGCTGCCGTCCGCAACCGCCGGTCCGGGTGTCGAGCGGCCTGGACCAGCGCGCTGGGCTGCGGCGAGCGGCCGTAGAGCAACTCCTCCTGGCCGGTCTGTCCAAGCAGCCGCGCCGCGACGGTCGCCGCGATCGGATGGTCGGTCTCGAGACTTTCGATCAGCAATCGCTCCAGCACGTCGGCGTCTTGTCCGGCCAGCACGGCGTGCGCCGTTCCGGCTCCTTCGGGCAAGGGGGCGTCGATCCCAACAGCCAGCGCCGCGGCTTCGGCCAGCGCGCCCAAATATAATCGCTGCGCAGCCGTGCCCTGCGGCGCCAACTCGGTTGCGTCCGCCGCCAACTCGGCGGCAAGGGCCAGCGCCGCCGCCCGGGCCGACACGTGCTCGCTCGCCAGTTCCGGCTTCTGTGGATCCCACCGCCAGGCATGGGCTTTTCCTTCCAGGTCGGCCTCGACGGTGCGGCGGCCGTCGTAATACGATCGGGCGACGCGCTCGAGCGCCGTCGATGCTTCGTGGGGCGACGGAATTCGGCCTAGAGTGGCTTTCAGCGCCGACCGCGCCGCGTCGCGGACGGCCGCTTCGCTCTGCTTCAACAGTGCAGGCGTCAGCAGGTGCAATGCCACCTGGCTGCTTCCGATTCGTCCCAGCACGGCAATCGCCTCGGCCTGCAACTCGGGCGAACCGGAGCGGGCAACGGCCAGCAGCGGCTGGACCGCATCGCTGCCGAAAGCCGCCAGCGCGATTCGAAGCGCGGGCCGGCTGTCAGCCTGCTGGGCGTCGGCCAGAGCGTTGATCAACGCCTGGATCGAAGCGTCGCGCCCCGAGCGCAACCGCACCATCGCCCCGCGGCGAATGGCCGACTCGGGGCTCTTGAGCTGTTCGATCAAGTCCGCCAGCCGCTGCGGATCTCTCGCCAGGCGGTCGGCGGCGGCTCGGACGGCGTCGGCGAATTGCTTGCCCGCAGGCTGCAGGTCCGGCGCCAGGGTCAGCTTGAGCAGCATGGACGAGCCGAACTGCTGGGCCAAACTGGCAAGCGCTTCGTCATCGAGCTGCTGGCCGGCTAACTGCTTCAGCAACTCATCCGCCTCGGCGATCGCCCCCAACTCGAGCAGCGTATCGACGGCCTGCAGCAATTGCGAGGGCGTGGAAGGCTTCGATTCCAGCAGGGCGCGAACGACCGGGTCGTTGGCGCGCGACGGTTTGACGCGAACATCGGCCGGGGCGGGCGTCGCAGCCGCGGCATCGTCCTGGGCGGCCGCCCGGCTGGCGACGCCGACCGACAATGCGGTGAAACAGACGGCGGCGGCGCAACGGCGGAAAAAGGGCGGGCGGCGTTTCATGAAGTCAATCCTAGTCGTTGGCGCCAGGCTTCCAGTTGATGCTTCACTTGTTCCGGCCCCGTCGAACCATAGCTGACAAACGCGCGGACGGCGTTTTCGGCGCCCAGGATCGCGTACACCGACTCGTCCAATTCCGGGTCGGCCTCCTGGAAATCGGCCAGCGAAAGATCGGATAGCCGCTGCGAACGGGTCAGCGCTTTGCGGACCAGTTTGCCGACCAGTTCGTGAGCCTTGCGCTGCGGTATTCCGCGGCGAATCAGGTACTCCATCAGCGTCGTGGCGTCGAGATGGCCTTCGTCGAGCCGGGCGGCGATCGCCTCGCGGTTCAATTCCGCGGCGGCGACCAGCGGGGCCGCCAGCTCCAGGCAGCCGCGGACCGTGTCGAAGGAGTCGAAGACCGGCTCCTTGTCTTCCTGCAGATCGCGGTTGTAAGCCAGCGGCAGGCCTTTCACCAGCACCAGCAGACGCGTCAAGTTGCCGATCACGCGAGCCGTCTTGCCGCGGATCAGTTCAAGCACGTCCGGATTGACCTTCTGCGGCATGATCGACGAGCCGGTGCAGAACGCCTGCGGCAGCTTGAGGAAGTCGAACTCGGTCGTTGACCAGAGGATCCACTCCTCGGCCCAGGTGCTCAAGTGCGCCGCAATCAGCGAAAGCACAAAGGCGAATTCCAGCACAAAATCGCGGTCGCTGGAGACGTCCAGGCTGTTGGCGGCGATTTCCGCGAACTCGAGCCGCTCGGCGACGTCGGCCCGATCGATCGGCAGACTGGTCCCCGCCAGGGCGGCGGCGCCCAGACTGAGCACGTTGGTGCGCCGGCGGCAGTCTGCCAGCCGGCCTCGGTCGCGCTCAAGCTTTTCGCAATACGCCAGCCAGTAGTGCGGGGCCAGCACGGGTTGGGCGCGCCGTAAATGCGTGTAGGCGGGCAGCACGCAGTCGAGATCGCGCTCGCTACGCGCGACGAACGACCGCTGCAAGTCGACGAGCAGGCCGTCGAGTTGATCGATCGCGTCGCGAACCCACATTCGGAGATCCGTCGAGACTTGATCATTGCGGCTGCGCGCAGTGTGTACCTTTCGCCCGACGTCGCCCAGCCGATCGATCAAAGCCCGCTCGATGTGCATGTGCACATCTTCCAGCTCGGCGCGAAATTCGAATCGGCCCTGCTCGATTTCTTGGCGAATCTCCGCCAGGGCCTGCTCGATTTGTCGGCACTCGTCGGCGGATATGAGCCCGACCTTGGCTAACATCTGGGCATGCGCCGTCGACAGCCGGATATCGTGCGCATACAAGCGACGGTCGAAGCTTACGCTCTCCGTGACCGTTTCTACTCGGCGGTCCGTCGCTTCTTCAAATACTCCAGCCCAAGGTTTGTCGGCCACCGTGACGCTCAAGAGGTTATGTTCGAAATGCTGCCAAGAATGTCAAACATATTAACTCTAAACAGCTTACGGCGACGTGTCAACGAGCGGCCGTCGCCCTTCGGGAGCCGAAACGACGCGAACTGCCGCCGAAAGGAGGGGGAACTTCCCGGCTTCCATGCAGAATTTAAAGTCTGTAGCGGTTGGGCGGGCTTGGGAGTCGCACGTGCGCGTTTGCCGCCCGACAAACTGCCGCTTTGCGACCGGCGCCTCCGCCAGTTCGACGCGGGACCGCCTAATCGCTGCGCATCGGCCTCGTCCGTCAAGCGGCGCCGCTTGAGGAAGTGCGGCAGACGCTGCCCGAGCTGCGCGGCAGAAACAAGCGAAGATCAAGCGCGCAGTGTGCTTGTCTCATTTACAAATTACCAAGCAGCGCAGGCCATGGCGGAATTGCTTTGTTCGATTCTTACTTCCAATTCGGTTTAACTCAGTGTCTTGATCCAGCGAAGAGTGCGACCCACTATCGCGACGCCCTGTAATGCAATTTTTCCTTCGATTTACGTTAGATATTCCTTTTGTTTACAAGCAAGAGGCGGGCCATTATCCTTGCCGGGGCGCAAGCGAAACGCGGCGACGCAAAGGGGTTCTCAAGCGGCAGATTGCGGGGGCAGGCTCTAGTTCATCCGCGATTGGCAAGGGGAGCTCTTCGATGGCCGGCCGTCCTTTGATAGTTGATTGGTAACGGGAAGAGCTTTCATGTGTGCCAAGAAGAAAAGCAGCGCGACGAGGAACTCACGCAAAACGCCCTTCGATCCCGACCGGCTTCGTAAGCTGGCGCGCCGGCTGCGCAACCAGGCGAGTCAGTTCACGGCGCATGCCTCCGCGATGGAAGACGCCGGACTACGACAAATCGATATCGACGGCAACAAGATGCTGGTCCGTGCCATGAAGCAGGTCGACCGGTTCTTGCGCAACGCCGATCGCGACCTGGGCGACTTGCTCGACGAGGAATGAGCCGCCTGTCATTCGAGATCGCGCGGCCGCCGAACCTCTTGCGGCGCCCTGTCGGCGGTGCGTTAATTCGACCTCGGCGCCGGGCCTCCACTTAGCCGCGGTCGGCGAGCTTTGCCGTGGACTTGCGACAAGGTTAGAATTCGGGCGGGGAACTTAATTCCAACCGCTCCCGAAGCTGACTTCATGATTGTTTTTGCCTTCACGGCATACGTCGTTTTTTTGGGCGCAGCGCCCGGACAGGGCGAGACAGCGGCATCTGCGACTCCGCTCGAAAAGGCCGTGGAGCGAGGGCTGAAATTCCTGGCGGACGACGCGGCGAAGTGGCGAACCGACCACGAATGTGCAACCTGCCATCATGGGGCGATGACGGTTTGGGCCTTCAGCGAAGCCGTCCAGCGCGGCATACCCATCCAAGCCGAACAGGCTGCCGAGATGAGTTCCTGGACCAAGACGCAATTCTGGAAGGGCATTGATCAACCGCGAGACCCTCGCCCAGGTTGGAACCTGGTAAAGCTGCCGACAATCTATTTGGCCGTCCTCGCGCAGCAAACGCCCGAACAAGGCGTCCTCTCTCGTGACGAGGTCGCGCAAGCGGCGGCGCACATTGCCAGACACCAGGAAGCCGACGGGTTTTGGTCGACCCCGCCGCCGCGCAACGGGCCGCCCCCCGTGTTTGAATCGCCCGAGGTGCTTACGCTATGGGCTTGTGCCGCCCTCGATCCGCGCGACCCGAATCCGACCGTGCGTGAAAGCCGTGAGAATGCCGCCCGTTGGCTCAACAAGGCGCCACGAGGCGAAGACCTGCAGGCCGCGCTGTTGCGACTGCTGATCGACGTACGCTTGGAGCAACCACCGGACGCGATCCAACCACAAATCGACAAGATCTTCCAGCGTCAACAGGCAGATGGCGGCTGGGGGCAGGTCAAAGACCTGGCCAGCGACGCGTTTGCGACCGGGCAAGCGCTGTTCATCCTGAACCAGACGGGAATCAAGTCCGACCGGCCAGAAATTGAGTGGGCGGTTGCGTTCCTGGTTTCCCATCAAAACGAGAACGGCTCGTGGCCCATGACCTCGCGGGCCCAGCCGGGCGAAAAGCCCTTCACGAATCCCGTCCCGATTACCTACTTTGGCAGTGCCTGGGCCACGATCGGCCTGCTGCGCTGCCTGCCAGAGCAGAAGCAGCCCGGCGCTCCACGTTAACAGGTGCGTTGGGGAGACGCCAGTGCGCGCATGTCTCTGCGGAAACTTGCCGGTCACGCGGATGGAAACGGGACAGGCCTTACGGCAATCCTAGTAACGGCCCCATTTCATGATCGAACCGCGACTTGGCCGCTACCAGAACGAAGACCAGAGGCAGGGCCGTCAGCAGCAATCGGACGGCTCCTTTGATCCACGGATTGCCATTGCGCAGTCGCGGAATCTCCGCCGCCCAACACGCCAGCGGGGCGAGCAGCACGACGACCGCGGCGCCGTCGGAGAGGCGGCCGAAAAAGCGGCCGATGAACAACAGGCTGAACAGCCCGACGACGCCGACGCCGATCATACCCGGCAGCGGCGAACGTTCGGCGGCCAGCGGTGAAGCCAAGGCCGCGCCCGCAATCGCCGCGGCCAGCGGCATGGCCGCTTCGCCCCCGCCGACGTAACCCGCCAGCATCACGGCAAACCCGCCGCACAAGATCGTCTCGCCCAGCGCCAGCGGCAGAGAAACGCCTGGCGCTCGCTGCGACAACCCACCGAGCAATCCCCACACGGCCGCCAACAGCGCGCCGCTGCCCGCCAGGACCAGACTCGCCTGCCACGCGTTCCACTCGCGCTCGGGCCCCGCAACATACACCGAGCCGCGCAGCAGGATGCGTGCGAGGGACAGCGCCAGGGCCAGTCGCAAAAACCAGGCGAGCCAGCGCGGCGTCTTCGAAGCGTTACTGACTAGCTCTACGCCGACGGCGGCAGGCAAGACAATCAGCAACAGCCGATCGCGCGCGCTGGCCGGCGGCCAGCCGGGGCGCGTCTGCATGGTCAGATAGCCGATCGCCGCTCCGCACGCCACCGCCAGCACGCAGGCGGCGTTCGTCCTTGCCGCCCCGGCGGCGCGTCGCCAGCCGGCGATCAGCAACACGATCGCGGCGCTCGCCGCCGCGGCGGCGAGCGTGGACAACAGATACGCTGCCGGATCAGGCATGCGTGCGTTATTGCCGAGCGCCTTCGCAATCGATGAAGATCAAGGCTTCATCGCCGATCAAGCCGATGTTCTTCTTGTCGAAGCCGAAGTCGCTGCGTTTCACGGCCAACTCGGTGGAAAAGCCGACTCGCTTGGTCCCTTTGAATTCGGCTTCCTTGCCGCCCAGCAGTTCGATCGTGACCTGCTTCGTCTTGCCGTGCATCGTGAAGTCGCCCGTCACTTTGTATCCGCCGGGAATGGGCTTCACGCTGGTGCTCTTGAAGTCGATGGTCGGGAATTGCTTGGCGTCGAAGTAGTCGGGCTGCCGCAAGTGTTCGTCTCGCGCAGTGTTGGCCGTGTCGACGCTGTCCACCTTGATCGAAAGCTCGAACGTCGACTTGGAGGGATCCTCGCGATCGATGACGAACTTTCCTTCCGCCTCGTTGAAGCGGCCGTGGATCCAACTGATATCAAGATGCCGCGCCTTGAAGCTGATCGAGGAGTGGACCGGGTCGTAGGCGTATTCGTCGCCCGCCGCCGCAGGTTTTCCGGCAACCGTAACGAGCAGGCCAGTCGCCACAGTCATCAAGCACAAGGAAGAGAATCGGCGCATGGGAATTGGTCCTTTCGAAGGCAGTGTTTCCAGGGTGTCGGCTCGCAGATTTGCGGGCTCGAGCGAGGCCGCGTTTGCCGGCTATCGTATTCCGAGCAACAGGCCGAGTAAAGCTTTAGAGCGCCGCCGCTCCCGCCGGCGTTGCCGGCGGCATTAGTGGTTGAACAGGAACTCGCGGCTGTTGCACAGCGCCCAGAGCAGGTCTTCCAAGCCTTCCCGAGCATTGGGCGCCCCCTGGATGATACTCAGTCCTTGTTCGATTTCCGTAGCGGTCGGCTGTCGGCAGACGGTGGCCAGATACAGTTCCCCGATCGCCTCGCGCGGCTCGGTCTTGTCCTTGATCAGCCGGGCTAACCGCCCCTGCTTGTCGGCCAGCTTGCGGTTGATCAAGTCGCCGTTGGCGATCTGCAGCACCTGCGCCAAGTTAGGATCGGCGGTCCGCTCGCACTCGCAGGCGATCACGCGCTGCGGCCGCCCCAGCGTATCGAGAAAGTAGGAAGCGTAGTTCGGGTCCGGCAATTCGATGGCCCGCGTCCCCGGCGGCACGCCCGGAAAACGCTCCTGCGAGCCGGTCACGTAGTCGATGGCATCCAACAACACTTCGGCCGGCAGTCGCTTGACGTTGTAGTGCGTGTAGAAGCGGGTGTCGGCCGCGGTCTCCGGCGTAGGCGTCGAGCTCAACTGGTAGACGCGCGACGTCATGATCAGCCGCATCAGCTTGCGGAGATCGTAGCCGCTGGCGACGAACTCATGCGACAACGCTTCCAGTAGTTCCGGGTTCGACGGAGGGTTGGTGGCCCGCAAGTCGTCGATCGGTTCGACCAGCCCCGAGCCCATCAAGTAGCCCCAGATGCGGTTGACGATGTTGTGCGAAAACAGCCGGTTGTCGGACGACGTGAGCCACTCGGCCAGCAGGCGGCGCGGATCGCGCAGTTTGTCGTCGGCGATCGGCTTGCCCAACAGCGGCGTCGGTTGCATCACCGCGCCGCTGCGCGGGTGGCGGATCGAGCCGCTACTGTTGACCTTCACGATCGTGTCGCCGCCCAGGCCGCCGAAATCGATGCTGGGCTTCGTGCCGACGCGGGTGAAAAAGGCCGCCAGCCCGTAGTAGTCGGCCTGGCTGTAAACCTCGAACGGATGGTGATGGCATTTGGCGCACTGCAGCCGCACGCCGAGAAACACTTGCACCGTCGTCTCGGCCAGATCGGTCGGGTTGCGGGCGATCTTGTAGTAGTTGGCCGGACCGTTCTTGTAGATCGAGCCTTCGGCCGTGATGATCTCGCGGACGAACTGATCGACCGGCTTGTTCTCGCGCAGCGCTTGCCGCACCCAGTTGTGCAGCGCCCACATGCCCCCTTCGCCGACGTCGTTGCGGTTGTTCCGGATCAGGTCGCCCCACTTGAGCGCCCAGTAAGCGCTCCATTCGTTGACGAACACGTCGCGTTTCGGGTCGCCGGTCAGGCCGAGCAGTTCGTCGACCAGCGCCGTCCGCTTGTTCGGATCGGCCGATGCCACGAACGAGGCGATGCGCTCCGGTCGGGGCAGCGTGCCGATGGCGTCGAGGTAAGCGCGGCGGATGAACTGTTCGTCGCTGCACAGCCCGGCGGGCTTCAGGCCCAGTCGCTGCCAGCGGGCTTTCACCTTTTCGTCGACGACGTTGAGCGGCTGAAAAGCGGCCAAATCGACGGAATCGTGAAATGGCGAGACCACCAAGGAGACGATCGCCTGGCCTTGGTAACGGATCATTATTGCCGCCTGACCCTGGCCCACGGCCGTGACATAGCCGGTTTCATCAACGTTCGCCACGCCGTCTCCCAGGCTGTCGAACTTGGCGCGGTGCGTGACATCGCGAATTGAGCCGTCGCTGTAGCGGGCGACGACGCGCAATTGCTGGCCTTGGCCGACGCGGTAAAGCTGCTCGGTCGGCGAAACGGTGAGCTCGACGGTTTCGGCTTCTTCCTTCAGCGGCGCCGGCGCTCCGCAGGCGACCCAGGCCGCGAGCGTCTGGTATTCATCCGAGCCCGGTTCGATGCGCTTGCCGCCGCCATGGCTGACGCTCATCGTCGCCTTGCGCAAAAAGAGGCTATCTTCGGGAACCAGCAGCGAAATTCGACGTTGTCCCCACTCCCTGGCCAGTTCCGGAAAGTCCTGTTCCGGGGCAAAGCCCAGCAGCGAAAGCTTGAACCCGCCTTGTCCGTATTGAGCCGCGTGGCACGCCCCTTGGCTGCAACCGGCCTTGTTGAACACCGGCAGCACGTCCTCGCGAAAACTGGCGACCGGCTCAGCCGTG
>DASZUP010000874.1:0-8759 GCA_035547635.1 Pirellulales bacterium | reverse complement strand
TCGAGGCAGCCGAGAGTCGCACGCCGCCGCGCAACAGCTTGAGACAAAAACATCCAGGCGACGCAACGCTGGAATAGCTGACGGCCCGAGAGGTCCGTTGGATCTCGTCAGCCAGACGAATACTCCCGTCGTCTTCGTTCGACGCCTTGGCGTCGAAGTTCACTCTTACGCAGACATTCGTCGCTCCGTCAGATCGGGAGAAGGTTAACATAGGATCGCTATATCCTTCTTGATTTCGCGATTGGGCGTTCTCCGTGAGTGTTAGCGAATTATTTACCGCGCCCGAGGGGCGGGTGAGAATCAGGAAGCTACTGTATTTGGCGTGGGAGAAACCCTGATTCCCGCCTTCAACCGTTTTCCAGCACCCACTGCGCGGCATAGCGGGCCAGTTCCGCCCCGTCGCTTAAATCCAGCTTTTGCCGGATGCGGTCGCGGTAGGTCTCGATCGTCTTGACGCTGAGGTGCAGCCGCCGGGCGACCTCGGCGGTTCTCACGCCGTTGCCGATCAGTCGCAGGACCTCCAACTCGCGGTCCGACAGCGCATCGGTGGGGCTCTCATCTGCTTCGGACGGACTCTGCCCGACGGCGCGCTTGAGCAGCCGCTCCGTCATGGCGGGACTCAGGTAGACTCTGCCGGACAGGACCTGGCGGATGGCCTCCACGATCTTGCTCGTGGCCTGCTCCTTGTTGATGTAGCCCATGGCGCCGGCGCGTAATGCGCGCTCGGCGTATAGCTCTTCGCCGTACATCGACCAGATGATCGCTTTTAAATGATCGTTGCGTGACTTGAACCGCCTGATCAAGTCGATGCCGTTGCCGCTTTTTAGCGCGATATCGACGATCGCCACGTCCGGCTTGACGGCTTCCGCCAACCGCAGCGCCTCGGGGGCGTCAGCGGCCTCTCCGCAAACCTCCAAGTCCGGCTCGCCTGCCAGCCGGATGGCCAGCGCCTCGCGCACGGCTGGATGATCGTCGACGATCAGGATCCGGGTCGTCGGCTTGTCCGTCTTCATTGGGAGCTGAGCTTTAGCCATGGCGATGGCGCTTGGTAATAGTACAGGCCACGAGAGAACCCGCCGGAGACGCGGCGCCGATCGAGAGATGGGCGTTGATCAGTCCCGCGCGGTAACGCATGATCGTCAGCCCCATTCCTTTCGAATCGAGCGGCGGCGCAGTGAAGCCGACGCCGTCGTCCTGGACTCGCAGCCGGACCGATTCGTCGTCTTCGTCCAAAGTGATCGTGATGTTCTGCGCGCCGGAGTGCTTGAGCGCGTTGGCGACGGCCTCGCGGGCGATGGAGTAAAGCTGCGTGGCCGCATTGTTGTCCGCCAGGTGCACCGGCTGCCGGCGGTCGAACCGGCACGTCACGTGGTGCATTTCGGCGGTCTGCGCAGCAAGCTCTTCCAGTGCCGCCATCAGGCCTTCGGCGTCGATCTCCACCCGGACCAGGCCGCGGGAGACGGTCCGCACCTGGCTCAGCACGCGCCGCAGCCCTTCGACCAGTTTGCCGGCAAGCTGGGCCTGCACCGGCGCGTTCTCTCGCGCGGACTCGGCCAGACTTTCCGCCAGCAGCCCCAGCGCCGTCAGTTCCTGGGCGGTGGTGTCGTGCAGCTCCCGTCCGATGCGCTGTTGCTCCAAGGTAGCCACCTCCAGCACCTCGCGCTCCAGCGCCTTGCGGGCGCTCAAGTCGCGCAGCAGCCCGGTAAAGCGCCGTTGGCCGTCATCCTCATACTCGCTGACGGCCAGATCGACGGGAAACGAGGAGCCGTCCTTGCGGCGCGCCTGCACTTCGCGGCCGACGCCGATTATGTGCTTCTCGCCGGTCTGACGGTAATGCTCCAGGTAAGCGTCGTGTTCGTCGCGATAGGGCGGCGGCATCAGCAACCTGACGTTCTGGCCGATCAATTCTCCGGCCAGGTAGCCGAACATCCGTTCGGTAGCGGCGTTGATCGAACTGATGATTCCCCGTTCGTCGATGGTGATGATGGCGTCCACCGCCGTGTCGACCATCGTGCGCAGCCGCTCTTCCGATTCGTGCCGCAGTCGCTCGGCATGCTTGCGGACCGTGATGTCCTCGATGGCCAGCAGGATGAGCTGCGCTTTCTTGTCCGCGCCCTGCATCAACCGGTGGGCGTTGAGCAGCATGGTCCGCGGCCCGACGCCGGGAAACTCGTGTTCCACTTCGAAGTCTTCGAAGTGGCTGTTCTGCGGCAGGATCTCCTCCAGCAACGTCCTTAAAGCGGAAATATTCCAGACGCCGTTCTTGAGCTCGTATATCCGCCGGCCCTGAGCGTCTGCCGGCGAAAGCCCGAAGCTTTCATAAAAGGCGCGGTTGGCCGTCCGCACGCGCAAGTCGCCGTCGAGCACCAATAGCGGTTCGCGCACTGTTTCAACGATGTTGACGGCGTAATCGCGAGATTCCTGGATCTCCTGCTCGCGCCGCTTGAGGGCATCGATGTCGATCAGCATCAGCACCACGCCTCCGACCTTGTGCTCCAATGTCTTGTAAGGCCGGATGTAGAGCTTGTACCAGGCGCCCGCCGCGTCGGAAACCTCGAGTTGCTTGATCTCCAACGTGTCAATCACCTCCTGGGCGAGCGCCTCCAGGCGTGGAACGTCGATCTTCGATCTGAGATCCGTGAACGGCCGTCCAACGTCGCCCGGCCGCAGGTTCATCACGTCCTGCGCGGCGGGCGTAAAGCGACGGATGCACAAATCGGTCCCCAGCACGACGATCGGAATGCGGGTCGTCTCGATCAGGTTGACCAGGTCGTCGGCGAGCTGGTTGGTGGAACGAATGCGGCTTTGGAGTTCGTCATTGACAGTGGTCAGTTCCTCGTTGGTCGCCTGCAATTCCTCCTTGGCGGTGGTCAGTTCTTCGTTGGTGCTCTGCAATTCCTCATTGGCGCTGACGACCTCTTCGTTGGCGGCGCGCAATTCCTCGTTGGCGGATTCCTTCTGCTCGATCACCGACTGCAGAAACGACCTCGTCGAGGCGAGATCGCGACCTAAGCGGGCGATTTCCCGATCCCTTTCCGACTCTTCCTCGGCCCCCGGCCGGTTGCGCGGGGGCTGCTCCGACGCTGCCGGCCGGGGGGCGAACAGCACGATGAAGTAACGCAATCCCGAGACGGGCTCGAAAATCGGAATCGCCTCGAGGTCGATCTCCGCGAAATGATCGTTGGTTTTCACGCGAATGCCCTGCGCGCGGGCAGGGGCGTCGTTCTGCCTGGCGCGGGCGAGCGTGTCGCGCAGATCGGCCAACAAGCCTTCCCGCGCCATCAGCAACAACTCGGTCGTGGGCGGTCCCGATGCCGGTTTCAGGTAAGGGCCGACGTCGCCCCGGTATTGGATGACGTGGTAGTTCTCGTCCACCAATACGCCGCTCGGCGCGAAGCGCGCCAGCACCACCCGATCCGCCTCGCGGTAGGCGTCGACAAAGCCCCGTCCGCGATCCGTTCCGATGTCGCGGATGGTGCGCGCAACGGCGGGCGTCCTGGGCTCGTATTCGAAGCTCAGGCGGCTGGGAATGGAGCTGCGTTGATAAATCTTGTGTTTCTTGTCGATAAGTTCGAACAGGTCGCCGTGGCGGCCCACCGTCTCGGAGCCGCCCAGTATGAGAATGCCCCCTGGATGGAGCGCATAGTGCAGGACGGGCAGCGCACGGTCTTGCAGCACTGGGCCCAAGTAGATCAACAGGTTACGGCAGCTCACCAGGTCAAGCTGCGAAAACGGGGGATCTTTCGTCAGATCGTGCCGGGCGAAAATGCACGCGTCGCGCACCTGCTGGCTGACTTCATAGCCTCGGCTGGTTTTGAGAAAGTAGCGTTGCAGCCGTCGCGGAGAGACCTCGCTCACGATTCCCTCGCCGAATACGCCCGCCCGGGCTGCTTCGATGGACCGTTCGCTGATGTCGGTGCCGAAGACCTTGATGGGAACCGGCTGCTGCGCTTCGGCCATGTACTCCAACAGGCAAATGGCCAGGGAGTAGACTTCTTCGCCGCTGGCGCAGCCGGGCGCCCAAACGCGAAACGTCGCTTTCGGCGGGCGGTTCGCCATCAGATGCGGCAGAATGGTCGTCTTGAGAACCTCGAAGGTTTCCGGCTCGCGGAAAAAACTGGTCACCGGTATCAGCACCTCCTCGAACAGCATCCGCAACTCTGTCGGATCCTCTTCGAGGCACTCAAGGTAGTCCTCCAGCCGGTCCATCCTTCGCAGCACCATCCGGCGCCGCACGCGCCGCTGAAGCGTTGACTGCTTGTAGTGGATGAAGTCGACTCCCGTGGCATCGCTGAGCAATTGCAGAATCCTCTCGAAAGCGCCTTCCTGCCGCGCGCCCGCCGCAGGCGGCGGTTCGTGCAGCGCCACGGCGGGCGGCAGCCGGGCGATCCGGAGCAGCTCCGCCGCGATTTCGGCCGGCGGCAGCGCTGCGTCGACCACGCCGGCGGCGATGGCGCTGTGCGGCATGCCGGTGAACCGGGCCGAGTCATCCTGGGCAAACGTGAGACCGGCGGCTTCCTGGATCGCCTTTAGCCCGAGCGTTCCGTCCGAACCCGTGCCGGACAGAATCACGCCGATGGACCGGCTGCCGCAGTCGGCGGCCAACGACTGCAGGAACGTATCGATCGGCATGTGCTGGCCGCGAGTTTCGGCGCGCCGAGCCAGACGAAGGCTCCGATTCGAGACCGTCATGTCCCGGTTCGGCGGCATGACGTAGACATGGCCAGGCTCGATCGCGGTTGCATCTTTGACTTCAAGAACCGGCATTGCGTTCGCCCTGGCAAGCAGTTCGCTCAGCGCGCTGGCGTGCTCGGGATCCAGGTGCGAGACAATGACGAAGGCCATGCCGCTGTCGGGCGGCATGGCTTGCAAGAAGTCGGTCAACGCCTCGAGCCCGCCGGCCGAGGCGCCGATGCCGACGATGAACGGAGCTTGCTGGACCGCTTCGGCCTCGGCGCTCGCGGCAGACGATTCGCTGCCGGCGGAAGCAGGCGCTTGAGATTCTTCCAAAGTCGGATCGTCGTGCAGTTCCGCTTTCTGCTTGGCGCCCGTATTCGGCTTGGGACTGGCGCGCTTTGCTTTCTTCTTTTGAGCCATTGGCATTCTCACGTCGCGCGCCCGGCGGCGCCGCGCCTCTTGCAAGCGCGCCCAGCGAGTCAGCACCAGGCGATAACGCTGCTTGGCGTCGAGGAACTCGGAGTACCCCGAACAGTATAGGCGATCTTCAGGCGAAGGGAGGGGGGGGCGGAGCGGAGCGTGACAGGGTTTCCCCTACGAGGATTGTAGACCAAGACCCGACTGTCGGCGCTGCTGCCGTCGGCTATGGTCAGTAATTGCCGGAAGCGGCCGCTAAGCTCGGTGCATCGGACGAAGCCTGCGCCGAAACGCCAGGGACGGGGCGACGTTCAATAGGACGGGAAGGTAGCAATGCAATCAACCATCCATCCGGCACGGAGCCTGTCGGCAAACAACCTGGCGATTACGGAATCCGTTGAAAAGGAACGTGGCGTGCCTGCCCGCCTGGTACACATCGCCGACGACGATGCGGATCTGTGCGATCTATACCGCCGGTTCTTCTCTCGTCATGGCTGGGAAGTTCAGCTTTCGCAAGACGGCGTGGAATGCCTCGGCAAGCTGCGCGACGGCTTGCCCGGCTTCTTGATCGTCGACTTGCAACTGAGGTGGGGCGGCGCGGACGGCTTGCTCGAAGTCATGCGCGACGATCCTTGCCTGGCTTCGGTTCCGGTCGTCCTGACCTCTACGACGGCGCTACCCGAGACGTTTCCCGAATTGACCTTGCCTCCGGTCGTGCAAGTGCTGGAAAAGCCCTTTTCGCTAGCGACGCTGCTGCATGAAGCCGAAGGCTTTTCGCAGCAAGCGAAATAACGCCGAGACGGGCAGGATCGCAACGGCGAAGAGTGGCGGAACTGCTCCGAAAATACGCCGCGAGCAACAACCCAAGCAGGCAGCCCCGGGCAGGCGCGTCGGGGAGGCAAAAGTGAAGAGGAGGATCGCAGAGGACTAGGGGACGAATGAAAGCAGGCGGCGGGTCCACAGCGACAACGGGCCTAATTCCCTGCCCCTATCTTTTTGCCCCCATCTTTTTGACAGTCCTGTCCGAACGGCTTGAAGGCTGCATTTTCATCATTGAGGGCGCGGCGTGCCAACTCGTGAAGATTCTGTGCCGCGTAGCAGGGCCGACGGAATCGTCACCGATTCCGCTACAGTCTTCATACAATCTTCACCGATTCCGCTACAACACTGACGCAATTCTCAAAGATTTCCCGACGGCGATCGCCGATTCAGTCCGCCTCAGAGGAGTCTTTAGAGATCTTCACCGGCGCGCCGTCGGTCAGCAGCGAGAGATCTCCAAGAATGACTTGCTCCGTGCCGTCAAACTGCGTCCAGGGCGTCTCGTTATGGGCGCCGGCTTGAGCGGCCGCTTTGCGATGGCGGGTAACCTCGATCCAAGCGCCGTCGCTGACGCCCAGTTCCACCTCCGTCCGCACCGCTCGGCCGTCCTTGTACAGCCAGCAGAAGACCTGCTCGCCGCTGTAGGCGATGGCCGCATCGGGCAGCGCGCGGACGTCGGGCCGCTCGATCATTACTTTGCCGTAGGCATACATGCCGGGACGGATGCCGGCATCGGAATTGTGCAAATCGATTTCGGCGCGGAGCGTGCGGGTGGTGACGTTCAACGCCCAGCTCACGCGCGTCACGCTGGCCGGCAGTTCTTCGTCGCGGAACGCGCGAATCAGCACGCTGGCCGGGGTTCCTTGTTTGACAAAATCGGCGTCTGACTCGGGAATGTCGACGAAGACCCGCACGATGTCCAGGCGGTCGACCACGTAGATCGGCGCGGCGCTGCCGCTGGGAGACAAGTGCGGGGCGCGCTCCATGGCGGTCGGGTCGCCTGTGGCGGGCAATACAAAGTCGCCCGTGTTGGCGTTGCGAGCCACGATCACGCCGTCGAACGGAGCGTACAGCTTCAGGTAGCCTACCCAGGCCTTGAGACGCCGTTCTTCGCTCTCGGCCACCTTCAAAGCGGCGCGAGCCACCGCCACGTCCACATTCGCCTTGGCCAGCGTCGCCTGCCTGGAAAGCAGCTCGGCCTTGGCCTTGGCGATCCGCGCCACGGCGCTGTCTCGCGAGGCCCGGCTGGCGTTCAACTGGTTCTGCGATTCAAGCAACACCTGCGGATCGACCACGCCCCGCTTGACTTCGCGATCCAGACGCTCCACCTGGACGTCCCAGCGATCGACTTGAGACTGGAAATCGGCCAGGATTGCTTCGGCTTCCTGCAACTCAGCCTTGGCCGCCTCGACGTTGGCCGAGGCCACGTCCACCAGCTTGACCGCCAAATCGATGCGTTCCTCGTCGAGCTTGACGGTGGCCTTCTTCGTACCGTAATCTTCGACGAGTTCGGGTACGAACAGCGTTGCTAGTTCGTCGCCCGTTTTGACCATATCGCCGATGTCCACGATCCACTTTTCGATGTAAGCGGTCATCTTCGGGTAGATCGACGTGCGCTCGTAGCTGTTTACGAAGCTCGGCTGCCCTACCACGCGTACGATTTTCCGCACGGGAGGGCTGACGAGTTTGACGACCTGAGGTTCCGCGACGGATTGGTAATCACGCTTCGGCTTGTCCTCGCAGCCGGCCGCGGCCAGCAAGGCCAGGCAAGCCAGCGCGAGCCGGCGCCAGGCCGCGTTACGACACGAAACGTTGACGGCGCCCGCCAGTCCTAGTTCATTCACGTCGATAGTTTCCACAGAGCGCTTCGGGCGATACGGGACTCGCGCAAGGAACAAAACGCACCAGCGGCCTCCCGTCGGGCCAAGAATTCATACCTCTTTTTTGTGCCGAATGACTTATGGTTTTATAGCAGATCGTCGCAGCCGGCCGTTTCGGCACAAACCGTCCAGGCGAACGCGGTCCGGGACGTTTTCGTCTTCATTCCACCATGACTAACCCGTTTTCGAGAGCGAACCTGACCATGATGCAAAAAACTTCGCCAGGCGTTGCCCTGACGGCTGCGGCGGCCATCGCCGTTTTGAGCGTTGCAGCAGCCGCCTGGGCGATAAACTCGGCAAAACAGGCAAAAGCATTAGTCCAAGCGGCCGAGGAAGATCGCGACCGCGCGAAGAAAGCCGCCGAAGAGGCCGCGGAAAAGTGCAAACTGGCTTTGGCGGGACAGCAAAGCGCAGAACACGAGCGGAACCAGACCGCGACCGACGAGCAGCAGGCCCGCCAAGCCGCCGACGACGCCAAAACAGCGCTCGACTTCGTGCGGGATAAAATCCTTTCCGCCGGCCGGCCGCTCGACTGGACCAAACCGCCGAAGCAGAACGTCACGCTGCGCGAAGCCGTCGATGCCGCCGAGCCCCAAGTAGCCGGCGCCTTTCCCGACCGTCCGCTGGCCGAAGCGCTGGTCCGCAGCATGTTGGGCTGGACCTATTTTTACCTGGGTGAAGCAAAGCTGGCGGCCGGGCAGTATGAACAGGCGCTGACGCTGAGAGAGTCGGTCCTGGGCCCTGACGATCCCACCACGGTCGGCAGCCGCAACGACCTGGCCCGAGCCTACCGCGTAAGCGGCAGCGTCGACAAAGCCGGCGAGCTCTACAATCGGAAGGCCGCGGCTCCCGCATCCGCCATGTTCGCACGCGGGGCGAAGCTGTTGGAACAAAATCGCGAGGTTCAAGCCGAAACCGTCTTACGCGAATGCCTGACTAGCTTTGAAGAGACGCAACCCGACGCCT
>DASZUP010000873.1:0-9288 GCA_035547635.1 Pirellulales bacterium | reverse complement strand
CGACGGGCTGGAAGGAGTCGAGCGGCTAATCGTGTGCGACGCCTGCCAGAACCTGGGAACTGCGGGCCGACTGCACCGCTGGCAGTGGCCCGCCGACGAGTTAAGCCGCGTCCGCAGCGCAACCAGCCACAATCTCGGTTTGACCGCCGCGTTGGAACTGGCGGAAACGCTGGACTTTCTGCCGGGCGACGTATTGATCCTGGCAGCCGAAGGGCGGAATTTCGGACCGACCGCGCCGATGTCCAGCGAGGTCGAAACGGCCGTGAGCCAGGCGGTCGAAGAGCTGCGCGGCGAGTTAACGCGCTGTTAAGGCTTGGGCGGATGGCGCAAGGCGGTCGGCCGTCGCTGTAGCGGAATCGGTGACGATTCCGGGCCCCGGCGCTACGGCAGCGAATTTCTCACGGACTTCGCTTCTTGGCCGGTTACGCTGTTCGCGGCGCGGCGTTTGCTACTCCGCCCTCTATTCGGTCATTCACGTCGTCCGTCTATCGTTGGAGAATCTCATTATGAAAAAACTCGGCATCGTTTGCGGGCTCGCGGCCTTGTCGTTGGCAACGTTTTCTCTCGCTCTACGCGGTGCGGAGAACGCCAAAGAGGACGAGCCCAGCTTCTGGATGAAGAAGAAGCTGGAGTATGCAGAGCGCATCCTGGAGGGGCTGACCAGCGCCGACTTCGAGGCGATCAGCAAAAACGCCAGGATGATGCAGCAACTCAACAAGATCGAGGAATTCGTCCGCGGCCGCGACGAAGCCTACGATTTCCACCTCAAGGCCTTCCACTACGCCAACCGCGAGTTGATTCGCCAGGCGGCCGAGGAAGACATCGACGGCGCCGCACTGGCCTACACGCAACTGACGATGAGCTGCGTGAATTGCCACACGCACCTGCGCGACGGAAAGTAACAGGTCCGGCAAACTGGTTCGGGCGGCGGTCTCAAGCGACCGTCGCCCGCATTTTCGTCCGCTTTTTCGTCCGCCTTACGCACGGCGCCGTCGCGATGCATGAGGCGTCCTTTTTAGCGTTGCAACGGCCGGGCAATGCTTCCCTGTCCGCGTATCAATGTATCAATAAGGATGAATAAAGCCGTGCGGGAACTCGAATGAGCCGCCGAGCCCGTCGCGAAAGCGACGCCAACTGGCGGTAATTGCTTGCTGCTCTTCGCCGAGCAGCAAGGAAACCCAGTGATCGGTCGCCTGCAGCCGTGCGGCCAGCAGCTCAGCGGCTTTGGTCCCGATGCGGAACGCCGCCGTGGCGCCTTGCTCCAGCAGCTTTTCATAAGCGGGCCGCGGCAGGCGAAGCAATCGCGAGTCGACGCGGCAGCGGGCCGTGGCGTTGTGGGGCGCGGGGTGAAAGAAGCTGCTTTCGCCGAAAACGCCCTGCGGTTCAATCGCCGTCACCAACGCCTCTTGCCCGCCCGGCGCATCGATGATGATCTCGACCGCCCCTTCGAGCAGGACGTACAACGCCGGTCCGACGTCTCCCACATTGAATAGCGTTTCGCCGCCGGCCAGCGACAGTTCCTCAAAGTGCTCTAACAGCGTTTGACGTTCCGACGCGCTCAGGCCGTCAAACAGCGAAACGCCTTGTAACAATTCGGGGGACAGGGGAGCAGGCATCTTGGGGTCCTCGTTCAGTCTTCAGGAATCGGGCGGATTGCATACCTGGCCGCGATGCTATTTCCTGCAATTGCCATGCCTGCGCGGCGCGCCGTGAGGCGCCGAGCGGTGCGGGCGGTTCGGCGTCGCCGGCTGCGGCCTTGCTTGCGGAAGCGCTGCTGGATGGCGGAGCGGCGAGCCGATCCGCACACCTGGGCCGCTCCGGCGCGCCGCTTGCGCCGACGATTTGATCTCCAAGTCCCGCAAATGCCGGGCTTATTGACTATGCGCACGTTGGTCCATTAGTTGCGTCACAAGAAAAGTGGTGGGCTTGAGCAAGCAGAACCAGCGAATGATCCGCTCTTGCCGGCCCTGGCAGGAAAGATCAAGCGAGGTCATTTCCAACGAGCGAGGCGAACCATGACTACTTACACGGAAACCCAGATCCATCACGATCATCGCCAGTGGGTCAATGACCGGGCGATGTGGCGGGACGACTTGCGAGAATGGCAGGAAGAATCGGCTCAGGCGCTTGCCGAGCTGAAGCAATTGCAGGCCGCCCTGACGGAACACGAGCGCGAGCTCGAGGTGCATGCGGGCGCGATCCGCGCTTATGAGCAGCTCGTCGGCGCTCGCGAACACGCCTTGGCCGAAGAGCAGCGGAAGGCCGACGAAGAAGCCCGACAAGCGCTGACTGCGATGCATGAGCGCGACGTGCTGGAGCACGACCGGCTGCTGGCCAGGCACGAGGAAATCAAGCACCGCCATCGCGAGGCCCTGGCGCACTTGCGAACCTCGTTGCAGGCAGCCTGCGAGCAGGCGCCGAAGCTGTAGCCCGAGTTCCCAATATAAAGCGACTCCGCTCAGGCGAGCCGGCAGCCCCTAAAGGCTGCCGGCCCGCCCTGGGCGGAGTTGTTTTTGCCGGGATGCAGAGGCGTTTTACTCGCCGCGTTGGTCGCGGACGTGCTTATGGCACTCAACGCAATTCAACGTCAATTGCACGTAATCGAGTGCGGCGCCGTCGACGTTCTTTTCCTGGGCTGCTTCTTTAAGCCGCTCCGCAATTCGCGCGAAGTCATCGCTATGGCGTCGATATTCGCGAGTCTGCAATACCTGCCAGTTCTCTTCTTGCGTTAGCAAGGCAAGCTGCTGGGCATGTTTGGCAATCATGCCGAAATCTTCCAACACGATGCCTTCCAGCACTTTCTGCGAATGCTCGAGCTTGAGCTGCATGAAGGCGCTCAACTCGTTCGGTTTCGCGGCGGGCGCCGCGGCCAGGGGCGTATTGGTCGTCGCTGCGGGCCTCGCGGCCCTCGGCTTCTGCTTTTCGGCCTGCCCATACGCGGCCAGCGCGCCCAGCAGGAGGCAAGCGGCAACACTGAGAGCCGATAATCGCTTCATGTCTGAATTCCTTTGCGTGAATGAACTGTCCTTGATGTCAATGCGCGTTGCCGGCCCCCTGTGCCGCGAATCGTGCGGGTCCAGCCGTTTGTTTCGCTGTGGCGAGAAACGCCCGCCGCGCGACGATTAATGACGCCCGCCCGCCATTTCCACATGCCCCTTTTCGTGCGTCTCTTGTCGACGAGACTCCGCCGCGGCAGAGTGCCACACCGGCGTCTCAAATTCATCCGGCTTAACGACCAGGACGGAACTGTCGGCCGTGTGCAAAACGCGCTCGGCGGTGTTTCCGATCAGCAACCCGGAGACTCCGCGGCGGCCGACGCTGCCCATCACAATCAGGTCCGCATTCAGCCGCCTGGCCGCGGACGAAATGACCTTCCAGGCGGCGCCTTGCGCCACATGGTTTGTCGTCTCGATGCTGCGGTCTCCCGCCACGCGCGCCAGCGACTGCTGCAACTGTTCCAACGCGGCGCGGCGTGAGCGTCGACGGTAGTAGGCCAGTTCCGCCTTCGTCTCTTCGGATTGAGGCAACAGCCCGTGCAAGTCCTCGGTGTCGTACGCGTGCAGCAGGTGCAGTTCGGCCCCGGTCGAAAGCGCAAGGTCGACCCCAGCGGCCAACGCTTTCTGGCTTGTCTCGGAGAAGTCCAGCGGAACGAGAATCGACCGCAGTCCGTTGGCATGGTCCGCTCGCGAGATCCAGACCGGGCAGGGGCAGACCCTCGCCAACTTGGTGGCGGTGCTGCCCACGAGAATTCGGCGAACGGCGGACAGGCCGCGCGTGCCCGCAATGACCAGATCGCACTCGCGCTTTTCAGCGACATGGACGATCTCTTCAAATGGCCGGCCGACGCAGACTTCGCCTTGAATTTCATATTCGCCGCCGCGCAAGGGAGCCAAAAGCGTTTCCAGACGCTCCTCGGCGTCGTCACACAATTGCTTCTGCAATCGGGTCAGGTCCTGCAGCGTCGGCTCCCAATCGGCGCCATAGCCGATCACGGCGATGGAATCGAGGACGCTGCGAACGACGTGTACCACCGTCAGCTTTGCCTGCCAGCGGCGGGCCGTCCAGGCCGCCGTTTCCAACGCCGCGGCAGCGGCTTTGGAAAAATCGGTGGCCACGAGAATGTTGCGGTAAGGGCGTTCAAATTCCAACATGGCAACCTCGAGCCAGTGCAAGTTTTCATTGGGAAGTCGTCAGCACTACCCAGCACATTAGGCAGATGGCGTGCCAAAAACGCGAAAGTCGCTGTGAGCGGCCTATCAAGCGGCAGAGCCGACATCTGGGCCCGCCGAGCGCCTGCAGTTCTTAGAAGCGTTTGCAAGAAAAGCGCGCGGGATCGCAAAAATTCGTGCGGAACCGCACGGCACAAGTGAGCGGGCGAGCCATACCAGCGGAATCGGTAAAAAAACCGGCCTTGAGGAGTCGCTCCGCTCAGACGGGCGCCTGGACGCCGGCTTCGCAGGCGCGAGCCACGGCCATTTCCAGATCGGCCAGGGAACATGGCTTGACCAGATATTCGAACACTCCGGCGCGTTGTGCCTCGGCGATGCTCTGTTCGTCGCCGTGGCCGCTGAGAATGATCACCCGGATTTCCGGCTGTTGGGCCTTGAGCGTTTCCATCAACTGCACGCCATCCTGCCCGGGGAGCGTTCGATCGACTATCGCCACATGGAATCTGGCGGTTTGAGCCGCTTCGATGGCGGCCTGCGGATTGTCGACGGCCACCGTCTTGGCGCCTCGGCGGGTAAATCGCCGATTGACGATTTCCAGGAATTCGTCGTCATCGTCAACGAGCAATAGCGAGCAATCAGGCCGCATGCCAGCACCCAAGCCAAAAACCAACGTTTCGCTTTGCACGGACCGCGTCCGCTCTTTTCAAGTTACCGTCAGCGAAACGGAATTGCGAGCGCGAGATACGCCCCTATCGACGCCGAAGCCCCGCTCTGCCGTAGGGCAGCGGGCCCGTCACCTGCATCCCTCGGCAAATTAGCGCCTTTCGGAAACTTCGATGCAGTCCTTCAACTCCTCCACTCCCTCCACGTCGGAAACCAAAACGCAGGCCAACTGCCGCAGGTAATAGCAGGGAAGCCGGCCGCGCAGCGTCAGCACGCCCTCATGGAAGCTGCATCGCACTTTTCGGTGCGCAGGGTACGAACTGCGGCGCAATCTTTGTTCCGCCTGGCGCGCGGTCGACGCCCCGGCAGGGGCATTGGATTGGACCGTAATCGACGCCAGCGGCGGACTCATAGCAATACTCGGATTCATGGCTCGGCCGACTCCTTCCTCGCCTGGACAGAGCGCAATGAAGCACTCGCCCGTAAATCTGGGGGAAACTCGGTGCGCGACCACGGGCCGATTCGCTTTACGATCGACAGCGCACCTGGTGACGAATGCAAACCGGACCGTCGACGTTGCGCAACCGCGGCTGTGCAAACAGCCGCATAGCAAGCATCGTAAATCCCGGTTTGCCGGAGGACGTCCAGCGCGAACGTCCAGGTTCGGCCGGATCTTATTCCACTTATCCGGGCAAGTCAAGTTTTTTCGTTTATCGGAAGCTGGGCGAGCCAACGGCGGCGGTGTCGAGATGGAGTGCTAGACTTTGGCGGTCATGCGGCGGCGGTTGCCTGGGAGGCGTGCGGTGTTGCCGGCCCCGATTGCGGGCCCAATTGCTCGCTCTGCCCGAGCTTGCCCCGCCCCGTGTGATTCCGCACGTTGCGACTTTGCGTCACGCGCTGACGCGTTTATGATAAACAGCGGGGGACGATTCATGACGCGACGTCCGACTGATAGGATCAATTAATCTAATCAGCTCGTCGGGTCGTTCCGGTCGGCCTGCGAGCTTTTTTTATTGCTTGGTTGCGCTGGTGCCTGTATGCCGTGGGCAAAAATCTATCAGCTTTATCAGGAACTGCAGAGTTACGTCGGCTGGACCGACGACGACGCGCGCCGCGTGGCCTCCGCAGGGCCCCTGCTGGAAGCGCACGTCGACGCTCTGATCGACGACTTCTACGCTGAAATTGACCGGCACCCCGAGGCGCGGCGGGTCATCACCGGCGGCGCAGAGCAGGTGGCAAGGCTGAAAGAGACGTTGAAAGCCTGGCTGCGGGATCTCCTCTCCGGGCAATACGACGAGTCGTACGTCTCGCGGCGTTGGCGGGTCGGCCTGCGGCACGTAGAAATCGGACTCAGCCAGGTATACACCAATGCCGCCTTGTCGCGCTTGCGGCGCGGGCTGTTGCGGGAAATGGAAAAGAACTGGCCCGGAGAACTCGCGGATTTGCTCAAGACGCGGGCCTCGTTGAACACGCTGCTCGATCTCGACCTGGCGATCATCGAGGACGCCTATCAAACCGAATTCAGCCGCCGCCAGCAGCAGACCGAGCGGTTGGCGACGATCGGCCAGGTGGCCGGCGGCGTGGCCCACGAGTTGCGAAATCCGCTGAACGTGGTCAAGACCTCGGTTTACTTCCTGCAGAACATGCGCCAAGCGAGCCCTGAAAAGGTCAAGCAGCATCTGGAGCGGATAGAACGGCAAATTGGCCTGGCAGACCGCGTGATCGCCGCGCTGTCCGACTTTGCGCGGCTGCCGGTGCCCGAGGCGAACCCGGCGCCGGTCCGCTCGTGCCTGGAAGAAGTACTGGAATTGAATGCAGTCCCGGCTTCCATCGCCGTCTCGATCGAGTGTTCCGACGACGTACCGCCGATCATGGGCGATGCGCGGCAGTTGCAGATCGTGTTCGGCAACCTGGTGCGCAATGCTCGCGACGCGATGCCTGACGGCGGACGCTTGACGCTTTCGGCGGCAGCCGACGACGGAGATGTCTTAGTCTCAGTCGCCGACACCGGAGTCGGCATTCCGCCAGAGATCTTGGAACGCGTGACGGAACCGCTCTACTCGACCAAAGCGCGAGGGATCGGCCTGGGACTGGCCATCACCCGTTCGATCGTGGAAAAGCACGGGGGGCAAATTCTGATTGAAAGCAAGCCGGGCGTCGGCAGCGTGTTTACGATCCGGCTTCCAGCGGCCCCGGCCAGCCTCAGGCCTCCAGGCGGAGAATGATCATGTCCGATGCAGCGCCAACCATTCTGGTCGTTGATGATGAAGTCGATACCTGCGCCAACCTCTCAGATATTTTGACCGAGCTGGGCTATCAGGTCGACGTGGCTTACGACGGCCCCAGCGCCCTGGAACTCGTCAAACAGAAGAACTACGACGTGGCCCTGTTGGACTTGAAAATGCCGGGCATGGACGGGCTGGAGTTATACCGCCGCATCAAGCAACTGCAAGCCGGCACGGTGGCCATCGTGGTCACGGCTTATGCCAGCAGCGGCACGGCCAACGAGGCGCTGGCCGCCGGCGCCTGGCAAATTCTGCCCAAGCCGGTCGAGTTGCCAAAGCTGCTGAACCTGGTCGGCGAAGCGATCGAGCAGCCGCTGCTGCTGGTCGTCGACGACGATCACGACCTGTGCGAGTCGCTGTGGGACTTGTTGCGAGAAAAAGGCTATCGCGTCTGCCTGGCGCACGATCCGAGCGAAGCCGCCGCACGACTGGAGAAAAGCAGCTTCCAGGTCGTGCTGATCGATATGAAACTGCCGCAAGGCAGCGGTCCCGAGGTGTTCCGAACGGTTCGAGCGGCGAACCCGCAGACGCGGACCGTGTTGATCACGGGCATGCGCAATGAGATGGAGCAAATGGTGGACGCCACGCTCGCCGAAGGCGCCGACGCGGCGTGCTACAAACCGTTCGACATTCCCGTGCTGCTGCAAACTTTGCAGCAATTAACGAAAGCCTGATAGGCCGGCAGCCCTGCGGCTGGCGCATTGCGACGCTCCCCGGCGAGGATCGACCTTGTCAACCAAGCATTCCCAGACTGAACTGGCGCGCCAGGACCCGCCCGCCCTGCCGGACGCGACCGTGGTGGTCATTGAAGACGATCCGGATACCCGCGAAAATCTGTGCGACATTCTGGAGCTTGACGATCATCGCGTCGAGGCCGTCGGCTCTCTCGGCGAAGCCTTGTCGCGCGATAACTGGGCGAACGTAACGACGGTGATTCTCGACGGCCGGCTGCCCGACGGCACCGCCGAGGAGTTTCTGCCGCGGCTCAAGCAGCTTGCCCCGCACGCCGACGTCGTGGTCGCGACCGGATTCGCCGATTTGAACGGCGCGATCGCGGCCTTGCGGCACGGCGCCACGGATTACATCGTCAAGCCGATCAATCCGAATGCACTGCGGGCCAGCCTGTTGCGGGCCGCCGAGCGACGCCGGCTGTCCCAGGCCAAGGCGCGCAGCGACGCCGCCTTTCGCACGCTGATCGAGGCCGCTCCGTCGATGACCGTAATCCTCGACGCCGCCGGCAAGATTCTCTACTTCAGCCCGTTCGCCGCCAGGCTCACCGGATATCGCGCCGCCGAGGTGCTGGGGAAGGATTATGCCGAGACGTTCGCCGAAGGAGCGGTGCAACGGCGGCGGATCGGGCGCCGCTCCCAAAACACGCTTTCGGGCCAGGCAACGCAGGGCTACGAAGATTCCGTGCGCTGCAAAGACGGTTCGCGCCGCTGGGTCGTCTGGAACGTTGAGCGACTGGAGGATTTTGAAGGCCAGCCGGGCGTGCTGCGCGTCGGACAGGACATCACCGACCGCAAGCTTGCCGAAGAGGCGCTGGTCAAAGAGAAGAATTTCGTCGAGAGCCTGATCGAGCAGGCGCAGGCCATCGTGCTGCTGCTCGATGCCGAAAGCCGCATTGTGCGCTTCAACCCGTTTCTCGAGGCGCTCTCCGGCTTTCGCCTGGCCCAAACGGCCGGAAAACACTGGCTGGAAACCTTCGTGGCGGAAGAAGAGCGGGACCGAGTCCGCCGAGTCTTCGACGCCGCCTCCGTGCGCGGCGAGGTCGGGACGGTCGCCCCGTTTCTCACTGCCACGGGCCGTCGGCGCGAAATCAAGCTCTCCAGCAAGACCCTGCGCGACGCCGATGGCAAAACGCACGGCGTGCTGGTGATTGGCCATGACGTGACCGAGTTGCACGAGGCGCAGCGCAAAGCGCTGCAGGCGGAACGGCTCGCCGCCATCGGCCAGATGATGACCGGCTTGACGCACGAGAGCCGCAACGCGCTGCAGCGGAGTAAAGCCTGCCTGGAAATGCTGGCCTTGGAGATCGAAGACCGGCCCGAGGCGGTGGAACTGGTGCATCGCATCGAGAAGGCGCAAGAGCATCTGCAGCAACTGTTCGAAGAAGTGCGCAGTTACGCGGCCCCCATCAAATTGAAGCGCGAACCTTGCGACCTGCGCAA
>DASZUP010000872.1:0-4624 GCA_035547635.1 Pirellulales bacterium | reverse complement strand
GATCTTCGCGAATACGGGCCCGAGGCCCTGGCCGGCGCGCACGCCGCAGGCCGCGTCGCGACTGCGGACGAAGCCCGCGCTTATTGCCGGCGGCTGGCCCTGACGCATTACGAGAATTTCCGCGTCGCGAGCTGGCTGCTGCCGCGTGCGCTGCGGCCGCACTTTTACCACGTCTACGCCTACTGCCGCTGGGCCGACGATCTGGCCGACGAGACGGGCGGCGGCCCGCGCAGCCTGGAATTGCTCGACTGGTGGGAAGCGCAACTGCATGCCTGCTACGCGGGCGAAACGCGCCATCCGGTGTTCATCGCCCTGGCCGATACGATTCGCGAGTTCGAGATCCCGCCGCAGCCGTTTCTGGCGCTGCTGACGGCCTTTCGCCAGGACCAGCGCATCACCAGGTACGAATCGTTCGAGGAACTGCTGGGCTACTGCCGCAACTCGGCCGATCCGGTGGGCCGCCTGGTGCTGTACCTGGGCCGCTGCCACGACGAGCCGAACGGCCAGCTTGCCGACGCGGTTTGCACCGGTTTGCAATTGGCCAACTTCTGGCAGGACGTGGCGGGCGACTGGGACCGGGGCCGCATCTATTTGCCGTTGGCTGATTGCCGTCGTTTCGGATACAACGAAGAAGATTTTGTCGCTCGCCGCGCCAGTCCCGAGTTTCGCCGCCTGCTGGCGTTCGAGGTTGATCGGGCTGAACGTTGGCTGCGCGACGGTCTGCCGCTGGTCGAGCAATTGCCAGGCCGGTTGCGGGGCGACGTGTGGCTGTTCGTCCACGGGGGCCTGAAAATCCTGGAGCGGATCCGCAAGATCGACTACGACGTCTGGAAACGTCGGCCCAAGGTCTCGCGGTTCGACCAATTGCGACTGCTGCTGGGCTGCCTGTCGCGCAGCCTGGCCGGCGGGCGCCGGGAAAGGATGCCATGAGCGAAAGTCTTGAGGCGAGTTACGCGTATTGCCGCCAACTCACGCGGCAGACGGCGGGCAACTTCTATTATTCGTTCCTGGTGCTGCCGCGCCACAAACGGCAGGCGATGTGCGCCCTGTACGCCTTCGCCCGGCGAACCGACGACTTGAGCGATAACTCTCAGCCGGTCGAAATGCGCCGCGCCGCGCTGCTCGACTGGCGATTGTCGCTGGAACGGGCCCTGGACGGCGAGCCGACCGGCCCGATCCTGCCGGCGCTCGTCGACACGCTCGAGAACTACGAATTCTCGCCGAAGTGGCTGCACGCCTTGATCGACGGCGTTGAGATGGATCTGGAACACGCCCCCTGCGAGACCTTCGACGAACTGAGCGAATACTGCTACAAGGTCGCCTCGGTCGTCGGGCTGTGCTGCATCCATATCTGGGGCTTCACCAGCGAGGCGGCGTTCGAGCCGGCCCGCAAGTGCGGCGTGGCGTTCCAACTGACCAACATCCTGCGCGACTTGAAAGAAGACGCCGCTGAGAACCGCGTCTACCTGCCGCAGGAGGATCTGCGGCGATTCGGCTACACCGTGGAAGAGCTGCGGCAAGGCGCCAGCAACGAGCGGTTCAAGCAACTGATGCGGTTCGAGATTGCCCGCGCCGAACAACTGTATGACGAAGCGGCCGAGTTGGAACGCTGGCTGGAGCCCGACGGCAAAACGGTGTTCGGCGCCATGACGGGCATCTACCGCAGCCTGCTCAACGAGATCAAGCGTCTGGACGGAGACGTATTCAGTCATCGGGTGCGGCTCAGCGCCTGGCGCAAGCTGCGGATCGCCAGCCGCTGGCTGCTGTGGCGGCCGGCCAGCCCTTCGCCGGCGCCCCAAACTCAGGCGGCCGCGAGATGACAAGCCAGGCTTCCGGCGCGGCGAAGCGGATCGCCATCGTCGGCGGCGGATTGGCCGGACTGGCCGCAGCCGCGGCGCTCGTTGGCCGCGGATTTGCCATCACCCTCTACGAAGCTCGGCGGCAACTCGGCGGCCGGGCGACGAGCTTTCGCGACAGCGTCAGCGGCGAACTCGTGGACCATTGCCAGCACGTCAGCATGGGCTGCTGTACCAATCTGGCCGACTTCTGCCGCCGCACGGACCTTGCCGACCAGTTCCGCCGCGACCGTCAGCTCCACTTTTTCGGCCCTGACGGGCGCCGCTACGATTTCGCCGCTACTCGCTGGCTGCCCGCGCCGTTGCACCTGGGACCGGCCTTCTTGCGGCTGGGCTACCTGAGCCTGGGCGAGCGGCTCGGCGTCGCCCGGGCCATGCTGCGGTTGGCTCGCCAGAACATCGCCGACGACGAGCGCCAGCCGACCATCGGCGAGTGGCTGCGATGGCAAGGACAATCGGAACGGGCGATCGAGCGTTTCTGGTCGGTCGTGCTCGTCAGTGCGTTGGGCGAAGAGGTCGATCGGGCCAGCCTGGCCGCGGCCCGCAAGGTGTTCGTCGACGGCTTCATGGCGGCGAGCGAAGCCTACGAAGTGCAAGTGCCGCTGGTTCCGCTGGGCGAACTGTTCGGCCGGCGAATTGAAAGCTGGCTGACCGAGGCCGGCGTGCAAGTCGTGCTGGGCGCCGCCGTGGAACAAGTTGAGGGTGGAACGCAGGCAGGAGGCGCCCTGCGGGCGACGGCCGTGCGCCTGGCGGGCGGCGAACGACAGGAATTCGATGCCGTCATCGTCGCGCTGCCTTGGCGTCGCGCTCGGGAAGCTTTTGACGATACTTTGGCGTCGCAGCTTCCGGAGTTGGCCCGGCTCGACGAGATCGAGTCGGCCCCGATCAGCGGCGTACACTTATGGTTCGACCGCGAAATCACTCCCCTGCCCCACGCCGTGCTGGTCGGCAAGCAAAGTCAGTGGCTGTTCAACCGCGGCAGGTGCAAGAGCGGAGAAAACGGCGCGCCGATCGGCCATTACTACCAGGTCGTGATCAGCGCTTCGCGCTCGCTCGCCGGGCGCGACCGCGAGCAGGCGATTCGCGAGATCGTCATGGAGTTGGCCTCGATCTGGCCGGCGGCCGGCCAGGCGGAGTTGCTGCACGCTCGGCTGGTGACCGAACAAACGGCCGTGTTTTCATTGAAGCCCGGGCTGGAACAACTGCGCCCGCCGCAGCAGACGGCCATCTCCAACCTGGCCCTGGCAGGCGATTGGACGCGCACCGGCTGGCCCGCCACGATGGAAGGCGCCGTCCGCAGCGGCTACCTGGCCGCCGAGGCGGTTTTGAAAGCTTTTGGGCAGAGCGAAAAGCTCCTCGTGGACGATCTGCCGCGCGGACGGCTGGCGCGGATGATGCTGTGAGGGGTGCTCGCGGCTTTGGCTAGGCGAAAAGGCGCTATTCCATCAAGCCTGTCAGCGCGACGAGCCTTTTCTATCCAGAATTTTCAGAGCCGTTTCCGTCTCGTGCGCGTCGCTGACACTCCTGCTCAAGAATCTGGTCGCACAACCGGATGCAAGCCCGGCAGATGTAGACCTCGCCCGGCCCCTCAACAAGCGGACCGACTTCCCTGTAGCTCTTGCAGCAGAACGAGCAGAAGGCGTTTCGTTTTCCCCGCGTTTGAGCTTTGAACCAGGCGAGGAGCCTGGCACAGAAACCCGGTTGAGTTTGGCGTTGATCGTTTGGTTGAAGAGGCTTCTCTTCCATTCCGACATTCTACCACGGCGGTCGTGAGCGCATCAAAGAAGGGGCCGGGGAAACCGACGTTTGACGCGGCAGATAGAACATGCGGAGAGACTTCCGCATTGCGCGGCATTCGCTGGCGACCGTGGCGCGTTAGGTTTCCGGGGCTATCCGCCCCGACCGAGCTTGCCTCGGTCGAGCGACGTGGTTGATCAGCTAGATTCCGGCTTGCGAACAAGTCTTCGCCCCGCACCGGGCTCGTCCCGGTCGAGCGAATGATTTTGCGTTGTCCTCAATCGCGGCTTCCCCTGGGACGAGCCCAGCGGAGAGCAAGAGAAGACGAGGGCGAGGGGCGACGGAGCTAGCTGACCAATCGTCGCCCCAGCCGGGGCGGGCCCGGCGGAGGCGGGAAGCTCCTGCCGGCCAGCCTGTGCGCGACGCCCGTGGCATGGCGAGACATGCTCTGCCGGCAGTGATGCGTTACGCTGCCTGGCAGGTCGCCCCGACCGAGCTTGCCTCGGTCGAGCGAGATGATTGATCAGCTAGATCGCGGCTTACGAACAGTTTCTTCGCCCCGCACCGGGCTCGTCCCGGTCGAGCGAATGATTTTGCGTTGCCCTCAATCGCCGCTTCCCCTGAGCCAAGCCCAGCGGAGAGCAAGCATGGCTAGCTGACCAATCGTCGCTCCAGTCGGGACGGGCCCGGCGGAGGCGGAAAAACAGCGCAGCGATTAATTCTCTCCAGCCGGTTGCATGTGCCGCGCGATCGGACCAGAATCGCGGGAATGGCGGTTTGGCATCTGGCTGCAATCCCGCCGAAGTGAACACAACACGCGACGGGAAGCGATACCGATGATGCGAGGCAATGCCTGGGCGGTTGGCATGTTGGGGCTGTTCGTGGGCGCCGCGGCCTGGTTCTCGCCGGGCCGAGCGGCCGGCGCGGAAAAACCGAACATTCTGTTCATCGCCATCGACGACCAGAACGATTGGATCGGCTGCCTGGGCGGGCACCCGATGGCCAAGACGCCGCATATCGACCGCCTGGCG
>DASZUP010000871.1:0-2281 GCA_035547635.1 Pirellulales bacterium | reverse complement strand
AACAGGTGGAGCACGCCATGCCGCGGTTGTTTTTGTTCATTGCAATGTTGGGGCTGATCTCTAGCGGAACGCTTTCCGCCGCAGAGCCGCCGCCGGCGCTCGAACCGCTGGTGCGCGTGGTCGATCTGAATGTGGGCGAATCGGCCGAAGTGACGCTGTGCGACGGCGCCGCGGCGAAGGTCAAGCTGCTCGATCTGAAGGAAACCCGCGACCCGGTCTGTTTCGCCGTGCGGCGGGCGGAAGTCGTTCTCGAGATCAACGGCCAGCAGGCGAAGCTCGTCTCAGCGAACTATCATCTGCCGAAAAAGGTCGGCGACGTGCAGGTCGACTGCTCGATTACCAAGGGCTGCAACGAAAACGGCTCGCCGAGCTTCTGGGGCCTGGATAAGGACGCGCGGCTGCGGCTCTGGCCTGCCGGCTCGCCGCTGCTGACGCCGGGCACGTTCCGTTATCCCGTCAAGCAAAAGTGGTTCGCTACCGATACCCAGATGGCCAACGAGCCGGTCTTCGTCGATGGCGGCGACCAGGCCGGCAAACGGAAGATTTACTATCACAGCGGGCTCGATATCGGCGGCTCCGAAGGCCTGGTCGAAGTCATCGCTGCGACGGATGGACTGGTGGTTTCGGTCGGCGATGCGGTGCTGGAAGGACACAAGCAGGACACGCCCGTCTCGCCTCGCTACGATGTTGTGTATCTGCAAGACGCCCGCGGCTGGTACTACCGCTACAGCCATCTGAAGGAGATCGACAAGCGTTTGGCTCCCGGCCGCGTGGTGAAGAGGGGCGAACGGATCGGTCTGCTCGGCAAAGAAGGCGGCAGCGGCGGGTGGTCGCATCTGCACTTCGAGATCAAGAGCCGGCAGCCGTCGGGCAAGTGGGGCACGCAGGAAGGCTACGCCTTTCTCTTCGAAGCGATCGTGCGCGAGCAACAGCCCAAGCTGATCGCCGTCGCCCGGCCGCACCAGTTGATCTTTGCCGGCGACCGCGTGACGCTTGACGGGAGCAAATCATGGAGCGCCGCGGGCAAGGTCGCTGCTTACGAGTGGCAGTTCACAGACGGCTCGACTGCCGCTGGCCCGCGCGTGGAACGGAGCTATCAAAAGCCCGGCCGCTATGCGGAAGTTCTCAAAGTTACGGACGAGGCCGGCGCCGTGGCGTACGACTTTGCCATTGTGCTGGTCGCTGATCGAGATCATCCGGAGCGGCGAGTGCCTTCGATTCACGCCAATTTCTCGCCGACATTCGACATACATCCGGGCGATCCGGTGACGTTCAAGGTCCGCACGTTCAACACCACGGCAGGCAGCGAAACGTGGGACTTCGGTGACGGCAGTCCGGCCGTAACCGTTCACTCCGACGGCAACGCGGTCAAGCTGGCGCCCGACGGCTATGCGGTGACGTCGCATCGTTACAAGAAGCCGGGCGACTACCTGGTGCGCGTTGAGCGGACCAACGAATTCGGCGTTTCGGCCATGGACCGGCTGCACGTCCGCGTGGAAGCCGCCGCCGCCGAAGCGAAAACCGCCGCCGCGGGCGGCGATCCGTGGCCGCAGATCGCCGGCTACTTCGCGCCGCCCAAAGAGTGGCAAGGCAAGCTGGGCGACTATCGTTCGCCGCTGCTGCGAGCCGACGGCACGCTCGTCCGCACGGCGGAAGAGTGGCAGAGGCGCCGCGAGGAGATTCTGGCCCAATGGCACAAGCTGATGGGCGCCTGGCCGCCGTTAATCACGGAACCGAAGGTGGAAATTCTTGAAACGACGCGGCGAGAGAACTTCCAGCAGCTTCGCATCCGCTTCCGCTGGACGCCGCAGGAATTCACCACCGGCTACCTGCTGACCCCTGACGGCAATGAGCCGCGGCCGGCCGTAGTGACCGTGTATTACGAGCCGGAAACGGCGATCGGGCTGGGCCAACCGCAGCGGGACTTCGCCTATCAACTGGTCCGTCGCGGTTTCGTGACGCTGTCGATAGGCACGACCGAAGCCACCGCGGCTAAGACATACGCCTTGTACTATCCCGATATCGACCACGCCCAGGTGCAACCGCTTTCCATGCTGGCCTACGCTGCCGCCAACGCCTGGTACGTGCTGGCGGCCCGGCCGGAGGTGGATGCAACGCGGATCGGCATTACCGGGCATTCGTTCGGCGGTAAGTGGTCGATGTTCGCCTCCTGCCTGTTCGACAAGTACGCCTGCGCGGCCTGGTCCGATCCGGGCATCGTGTTCGACGACACGCGCGGCAGCATCAACTACTGGGAGCCCTGGTATCTCGGCTATCATCC
>DASZUP010000870.1:0-1850 GCA_035547635.1 Pirellulales bacterium | reverse complement strand
TCGCCAAGCTGCTTGCCAAGAGCGATGACGAAGACGTCAGGGCGAGCGGCGAAAAACTGCTGGGCGCCGTGCGGCACCTGAACCTGCTCGGCAGCCACGTCAAGATTGAAGGCACGCTGGTCAACGGCAAGAAGTTCGACTGGTCGAAGTACAAGGGCAAGGTCGTGCTGGTCGACTTCTGGGCGACCTGGTGCGGTCCGTGTCTCAAAGAACTGCCCAACGTGAAGCAGACTTACGAAAAGTATCACGATCAAGGCTTTGAGGTGATCGGCATCAGCCTGGACGACGATGAACAAACGCTGAAGGAGTTCCTGGAAGAAGAGCAACTCCCCTGGCCGATCTTGTTCAGCAGCGATTCGAAAGCCACCGGCTGGGAGCACCCGATGGCCTCTTATTACGGCATCAGCTCCATCCCCGCCGCCATCCTGGTCGATCGCAAAGGCAAGGTCGTTTCCCTCAACGCTCGCGGCGATGAGCTGGGGAAAATGGTGGCCGAACTCACCGGCGCGGGCGACGAAGAGCCGGAATCGAAGTAAACGCGAGCGGATCACGGCAAAGCATGGAACGAAGCGCGCCTCGCGTGCTTTGGGGCTTGCACGCGGCTGCCCATTTGCTGGAGTCGGCGGGAACCTTGGCCCTTCTGAGCTCAGGCCAGGGTTCTCGGCAACGAGGCCGCCGTTTGACTTCGATGAGGGGCAGCATGCCGCGGCAGATCAATTGCGATAGGCTGCGTGGCACTCGTTGCAGCGCTGTTCCAGCCGTCGATAGCTCTGTTCTGCTTGGAGATTCTCGCCGGCTTGGAGGGCCGTCTCAAGTTTGCGGGCGATGGCCTCCGCCTCGGCAAGCCGCTGCTTGAAGCGTGCGTCTCGTCTTTCATTGCCGGCCAGGAGCCGCGCGCTCTCGTGAAACCGCTCCCGCAGCAGCGTGGCTTGCGCCGCGGGAACCAGGTCGGGATGTTCCGCCGGAACGCCCCAGCCGGCGCGACGAGACCGCTTCAACTCATCGAACGCGCGATCGATTTCCGCCATGGCCGCCGTCAGCGTTTCCACTTCGGCCGCTTCCTCGAGCGCGGGCAGTTTTGCCTGCGGCGAAAGCGGCCGGAAGGCAGCCACGTCTCGCCACAAACCGCGATACTCCTTGCCCGTGCCGGCCTGTTCCAGGATCTTCAGCGCTCCCGCGCCGTCGGTATCGCCCGACGCAATGCAAGCGACGGCGGCAGCCGCCGGCCCGCGATGCTTGCCATGATGGCAATGCACGTAAACCGGCGCATCGGCCTCGCGCATGACTCGCGTCAAAGCCGCTGCGGCTTGGGCCGGAAGGCCGTCATACCCAATCGGGATATGAACATACCGCAGTCCGTACTTCCGGGCCGTTGCCGCGTCGGGGCGGGCGCCATCGACGCTGACGATCGTCTTGACGCCCAACTTGCGAAGCGCCTCGAACGCCGCCTCTCCGTCGGGTTCTCCGCCCGAGTAGATGCGCGGGGAGACTGCCAGCAGGTTGTGCAAGGCGGGATAATCCTGCGAGCTGGGGCCGTCCGTGCGCGGCACGGGATTGTCATCGGCTGCAACGGCGCGGCTTGCCAAAAGGCCGATGACAGCCGTCAATATCAAGCTGAGTGAAGCAGAGCGCGTGTGTGACATGAAAGATATGCTGGCGATGTAGGGCAAGCGCGAGGTGATGAACGAGGGCGCCATGGTTCGCAGTGCGAGCATACGCGGCGGCGCTGTTGGTATCATAATCGCCGCCCGCATTGTTCTCAAAGCGGTTCCCGCCGTGGTTGCCGGATGATTTGCTTGCTTCGCGCTAGCGCGCCACTTACACTTCGAGGCTGTGAGCACCCCCTACGA
>DASZUP010000869.1:0-25277 GCA_035547635.1 Pirellulales bacterium | reverse complement strand
TAGAAGCCGTGAACGACTTCGTCCGCATAGGCGTTGGTGGAATGCGGCTGCGTGAAATTCAACAGTTGCTTCATATATTCATCGCTGCCGAAGACGCTGGCGGCCGCCTGGGCGCGGACCGAAGCGTCTGCCAGGTTCTTTGCCGCCCAAGCCGCCGAGGTTGCCGCGTCGGGCGAGCGATAAAGCAGATCGCTATAGACGGCATTGAGGAAGCCGCTGGCCGTGCCGCCGCCGCGGTTCTGGTAATATTCCGAAGAACTGATCAAGCTTTCGGCGATCTGGTCAACCGCATCGGCGCCGCTCGTGTAGCTGTCGATCAGCATGTTGCTGAAGTACGTCAGCGACGCGGCGTCGGCGGCGCGGTGCAGCAGCAAGCGGTAGAGGCCTTGAATGGTGTTGTTGCGGTATTCCTGAGAGTGCTCGATATTGAGCGCTTCCTCCGTGCGGGAGCCTCCGCTGTTGATGCGGTTGGTCCAGTACTCGATGCCCTGCATCTCGCCACGTCGCGACAATACGTCGTGATAGACCTGGGCCACAAAACGCTCGGTTTCACTGCCGACGGTCGCTTGCGAACTCGCCGTCGCCGCGGCGCCTGCCGCCGGTTTGACGGTGATCGTCACGTTCCAGGTCTTCGGTTCGGTGTATACGTGACTCCCCGTGACCGTGAACTTCGAGCCGGACAAGGTAATTGTGCCCGTGGACGAAGTCCCATCGCCCCAATCGATGGTCGCCGTATAGTCGGAGGTCGGCAGATTCGTGGCGGTATCGGTGAACGTGGCAACGGTCGCGCTGGAAACGGTTACGCCGGTCGACACGTTCACGGGCGAACCGGTGACGGAGACCGTCGAGCTGATCGGCGTTGCGGTGCTGCTGGCGGTGGCGCTTGCCGTACCGTCGGTGTCTTTAATGACGACCTTGACCGCTTCGGCGCCCGGCTGCGTGTAGGTGTGCGTACCGGTAACTGTGAACGTGCCGTTGGAGCCTGTCACCGTGCCCGTGGACGAGGTTCCGTCGCCCCAATCGATGGTCGCCGTGAAGTTTCCGGCGGTGGAGGCGGTGTAGGTATCGGTAAACTTGGCGACCGTGCCTGTGAACGAGACGCCGCGGGTGGGCGAGAACGTGACTCCCGTAGCGGTTAGCGCGTCGGCGTCGGCCATTGTCGCCGTGCCGGTCGCCGAAATGGTCGCCGGCGAATTGACTTCCTTGATGGTGACGACCGGGTGGAAGGGGCCTTCATCGCCGTAGACGTGCGTTCCCGTTACGCTGAACGTGCCGTTGGAGCCCGAGACCACGCCCGTCGTGCTGCTCGTGCCGTCGCCCCAATCGATGGTCGCCGTGTAATGAGTGCTGGCTTGAGTGCTGCCGGTATCAGTGAACGTGGCGACCGTGCCGTTGAAAGTCGAGCCTTCGGTGCCTGTAATGCTTGCCGCAGTAACGGCGAAGCCCGAGTCTTCATTCACGGTGGCCGTACCGGTCGCTTGTGCGTTCGTGCCGCCGGTGTCGACCAGCGTGACCTTCATCGCATAGTAGCCGTCATCGGCGTAAAGATGCGTGCCGCTGACGGTGAGCGTTCCGTTCGTGCCCGTCACGCTTCCGGCCAGGGTTGTGCCGTCGCCCCAGTCGATGATGGCCGTAAAACCGCTGCCCGTCGCCAGCGTATTCTGGTCAATGAAGGTCGCCACGGCGCCGCTGAACGTCGTGCCTTCCGTGGTGCTCAGCGTCGCGACGGTGTTGGTGGGGAAGAAATCTCCTTCGGCGATCGTCGCCGCCGCCGTCGCCGAGATGGTGTTGCCGGTCGACGAGTTTTCGGCAAGGGTCACCGTCAGCGTCATCGATCCCTCGTCCAGGTAAGCGTGGCTCCCTCGGATTGTGAAGGTTCCCTGGCCGCCGGTGATCACTCCGGTGGAACTCGTGCCGTCGCCCCAATCGATGGTGGCGGTGAAATCGCTGCTGAGCGAATTCGGATTGGCATCGGTGAACGTGGCGATTTCAAGGCTGGTGAACGAGTGCACCGAACCTTCCGTGGCGCCGAGCGGCGGAACATTGAGCGCGAGAGGAGCGTCGGCGATATTGGCTGCGCTGGCGATGGTCAGCGCGGGCGACGTGCCGGTGGCCGTCTCGAACAGCGTGATCGTGACGGAGTAATTGCCGTCGTCCGCGTATGTGTGACCGCCTGAGACGGTGAACGTGCCGTTCGAGCCGGTAACGACGCCAGTCGTAGTGGGTGTGCTGTCTCCCCAATTGATCGAGGCGGTGAAGTCGTTCTGGGTGGCCGAAAGATTGCTGTCGGTGAAGGTGGCGACCGTGGTGTCGGTGGCGATCGCCGTCGCCTCCGTACCGGAGAAGGTTGCCGATGCGCCGGTCAAATCGGGATCGAAGATCAACGCCGTGCTATGCGCCGTCGCACTGGCGGTTCCTGGCGCATTCTCGCCCAGGATCACGGTGACTTGCTCAGGACCGCCAGGCGACGTGTAGACGTGGCTGCCGCTGACGGTGAACGAGCCGTCCGAACCAGTGATCACGCCCACGTCGGTGGTCGTGCCGTCGCCCCAATCGATGGTGGCGGTCAGATCGCCGGCGGTGGTGGAGGTGATGGTGTCGGTAAACGTGGCGACCTGTCCGGAAAAGGTTACGCCCGCCGTTGTGGCCAGCGTCAATCCCGTGGCCGTTAACACGTCGCCGTCGGCCACCGTTGCGGTCGCCGTGTCGGTGGCGTTGGCCGTGCCGCCGTTCTCGGAGATGGTGACGCTAAACGTCGGCGACCCCTGGGTCGCGTAGACGTGCGAGCCCGAAATCGTGAACGTGCCGTTGGAGCCGGTGATCTGACCGGTTGACGTGCTCGTGCCGTCGCCCCAGTCGATCGTGGCGGTGAAGCTCTCTTTGGGAGTGACCGTGTACGTGTCGGTAAAGGTTGCGACGTTGCCGGAAAAGGTCGAGCCTTCAGTCGTTGAAATTGGCGAGGCGGTGACGCTCAACGTGTCGGCGTCGGCGACGGTCGCCGTTCCGGTGACGGTGATCGGCGTGGGCGTGGCGACGCCTTCAGAGATGGAAACGGTGAAAGTCTCGGTTCCTTGTTGGGCGTAAGTGTGCGAACCGCTGACGGTGAACGTGCCGTTCGACCCGGTGATGCTTCCTGCAGAGGTTGTCGTGCCGTCGCCCCAGTCGATCGTAGCCGTGTAGGAGTCCTTGGTGACGCCCGCAGAAGGATCGGTAAAGGTGACGACTGGCACGTTCGAGAGCGCCGTTCCTTCGGTGGCGGCGACGGCGGTAGACGTCGCCGACAGGTTTCCTTCGATGACGAGTGCCGTACTGGAGAGCGAAGCCGTAGCGCCGGCCGTCGTTGTATCGACAATCGAGACGGCGATGGACGCGATATCGCCGGCCGTATTGTAGGTATGCGTGCCGCTGACGAGAAAGCCGCCGCTGCCGTTGGACGTGAGCGTGCCCGTCGAGGTCGATGAGCCGTCGCCCCAGTCGATGGTGGCGGTGAACGCGTCTCCGGCCCGCGCTGCTTCCGGCGTGAACGCCGCAACGATGCCGTTAAAGCTGGTTGCTTCCGTGGCGGTAAAGCTCGTGCCTTGGGCGGTGAGCGGATTGTCGAAGGCGTTGATCAATTCGCCGAACAGACCGTGCGTTCCATCGCTGCCGCCGGCGGAGAAGAACAGCGTGCTGGCATTTCCGACCGAGGCGTTGTTGCCGAACGCCAGGCCGTGGAGGCCGTCAATCGTGATGGGTGTTCCAGACGAATCGCTCAGCGTCCCGGAATAAGCGGCCGTGGGCGCGGCGCTGGCGTTCGTGGTGAGCGAGTACGCGTGAATCGTGCCGTCGCGGTTGGCCACCAGCAGGTCGTTGGCGAAATCGCCGAAGGTCGCTGGTGCGATCGCCATGCCCCACGGTGCGCTGATCTGCGAATCGACCGTCGTCGTGACCAACTTCGTCTGGAACGTGCCGTCCAGGCCGTAGACGTCGATCAAGCCCTGGCTGTCTGAAGCGATCTTCGTCGGATCGTTCGTGTCCTGTTTGGCGTAAGACACAAAGACCAGCGGGGTGCCGCCGACGGAGAGCACCTGAACGTTGTACGGCGAATAGCCGGTCGGCAGATTCGGATCCTGGAAGGCGCCGCTGACCAGCGGGGAGGAAAGCTGGAAGTGGTTATCGAACACCGAGACCTTGTGTTGGGCAAAGTCTGCGGCGTACAGATAATTGTGTGAATTGACCGTCACCAGCGCCAAACCGGTGTAAAAGGCGCCGGAGGCGGGATTGTTGCCGGCGGTGGCGGTGTCGGTATTGAGCGTGGGCGCCACGGCCAACTGGCCGTTCTCGGAAGAGAAAATAAACGAGGCCGAGCCCGTTCCGCCGCCCGGAGTTTGCACGACGAAATCGCCCGTCGAGTTGGAGACGATGCCCGTGGGACCGGTCAAGCTGCCCGGCATATTGGCAAGGGCGGGCGAATCGATCTTGAACGGCGAGCCGCCGACGGCCCCGATGTAGCGAGAGATCGTGTCGCTGCCGGCGTTGGCCACCCACGCGTCGCCGCTGCCTGGGGCCAGGGCAATGCCATACGGATTCACCAGGTTCGGATCGACGACCAAAGCCGTGCCGGCTTGATCGCTGACCAGATTGACTTGCTGATAGCCCGAAGCGGTGAGAAGCTGCCGCTCCTCGAGCCGTTCCAGACGAAACGATCTTTGTGCTTGTCGTCCAGTAGCCGATGGACGTCGTGAAGCATTGGTTCGTTGCGCGCGGCGCCGCCGAGCCATAGTATGTCCCCTGGGAATTGGGCGGGAGCCACGGTCCCTGCCGACGAAAGAATGTCTACTGCTGTTCCATGCCGGCTCTGGATCGCTTGCCTCAACCAAGCCGGTAAAATTTCAGGTTAATCAGCGGTTGCAATCGCGCCAACAATTTGGTCAGCGAATTTGGGCAAAATGGATCGATGCAAGGCAGCTTGGGGCGATTGCTGCTCCATAGCGCTTCGCCTTTGGGGTTATCGTTTTTTGCAAGCTATGTACCTGTAATGGGTTGTGGCAAGTCTTGGTTCCGCGTGAGAACGCGTCCGCGGACCTTCGACACTGCGCTGCAGATGGGGGATCGACGTGCAAGCCAGGCACGGGCGTGCAAGCGAGGCAGGGACGGGATGACGTCTCCGCCATCTATAGCTGTGACTGCGTGGAGCTCTCGATCCTACGCCGGATGCCTAAACGAGGAAGAACCTGTCGGCTGCGACGACCGGCGGTCCCCACGTAGGCGCAGCTATGCCAGCAAGGCCTCGATCGCGCGACCCTTGCCGTCCTTGGTCACGTGGAACGGTCGCCCCTCGGTGACGAAGGCCGTGTCGGGCCGGATGCCAAGCGCATGGTAGATGGTGGCGTGGACGTCGGTCAGCGACACGGGATGTTCTACCGGAATCATCGGGTGCCGGTCGGCGGTGCGGCCGTAGACCAGGCCCGGCTTGAAGCCGCCGCCGAAGAACAACAGGCTGTTGGCGCTGCTGAAGTGGCCGTGGAAGCCGTAGAGCCGCTCGCTGTCGATCACGAGCTCTTCGCCCGATTGCAGCTCGGCGAAGCCGATCGGTTCGACGCCCGCCTTCGGCTGGTTGGCGATGGTGCGGCCGAATTCGCTGGCGACCACGACAAGCGTGCGCTCGAGCATGCCGCGGTCGGCCAGATCGCGGATCAATTGGGCGATGGGGCCGTCGATTTGCTTCTTCATCTCTGCCAACCGCACGGCGCCGTCTTCGTGCGTGTCGAAGCCCTTGAAGGCGCCGTACTGATACTCAACCTGGACAAACCTCGCCCCCGACTCGACCAACCGCCGGGCCAGCAGGAGACCGTGCCCGAAGCGGCGGCCGTAGTAATACTTCTTATCGAGCAGCTCATCGGCGGTGATCCGGGGTTCGTAGGCGGCGATGGTCGACTCGTGTTCTTCCTCCGCGTAGGCAAAGGCGCGTTTGACGGGCGAGTCCATCATGGCCCGCGCCGCTTCCATCGACTTCAGGTACGCCGCCGCCTGCGCCGACTGATCGAGCCGCGAGGGCCCGCTTTCGCTGATCGTCCGCAGGTACTTCAACCGCCGGTCGATCCGCTCCGGGGTCAGGCCGGCCGCCGCTTCCAGCGTGGCGAGCCCTGCGACGGGATCGGGGATCATGAACGGTGCATACGGCAGGCCGTAAAAGCCCGGGCCGATGAACTCGTTGATGAACTGTTTCTCGGTGTCGCTGGTATCGATATCCCGCCCGATATAGATATAAGGCGGTACGTTGCGGGCGCGCGGTCCCAGAATCCGAGCTGCCGCCGCGCCGATGCTGGGCGCTTTGACGCCGACCGGGAACAGATACCCGGTCATCATGTAATACTGGGCCTTCAGATGCACGGCGCCGAATTTGGTTTCGTTCGTCAGGCTCCGCAGCAGCGTGCCGTGGTGCATGACCGAGGCCATTTGTTCCAGGCCTTCGCCGAACTGCAAGCCGTCGACGGAGGTGGGAATAGGCCTGCACGTGCCGAGCAGTTCGCTCCCCTTCATCCCCTTTTCATACGGCGTGTACTGTTTGGGATCCCAGGCGTCCATCTGCGCTACGCCGCCCGGCAGCCAGATGAAGATGACTGCATCGGCTTTGGGCCGCAGACGCGGGCGCGGCTCCGCGCCGCGGGCGCTTGCCGCCAGGGCGGCCGCAGCGGTTGTTTGCAAGAATTTTCGGCGATTGAGCATGTTATTTGATGTACTGAAATTCCGGGCTGCAGACCAGCGCCCAGAGCATGTCGTGCAGGCCATCGCTGAGCGGCTCGGCTGCTTCCAGGAATTCCTTGCCAAGGCGCTTTTCGTCGGGCGTGGCGTGGCGGCTGAGGACGGTTTGGTAGAGCTGGTCGACCAGGCGGCGATGATCGATGCGCCTTGGCAGCTTTACGAGCAGCGGGTATTGCTGGATCAGTTCTTCCAGTTCCGGGCCGTTGAGCAACTCGAGCGACTGGACGACGGCCACGTCATTGGGACGCGAGGTGCTGATTTCGTTGCGAGAAGAAGGCCGGCCCAGGGCTCGCATCAGGGCGGTCGACCGGCCGTCGAGAAATAGCCGTTCTTGCGTACGCAGTTGACCGGTCATCGCCAGACGCAAGCTATCGATCGCCTGCTCGGCGGTCAGCCGCCGGAGCGACGGCGAGCGATAGTAGCGAGGCGCCGCCTGGCCGATTTCGTAACGGTCTTCCAACTCAGGATCGTACTGCCGTTGATAGGTGCGGCTGGTCAAAATCAAACGGATCGTGTGCTGCAGGTCGCAGCCATGTTCCATGAAGTCGTATGCCAGCCAATCGAGTAATTCCGGATGGCTGGCCGGCGAGTCTTCGCGGAAATCGTCAATGGGCTCGAACAGCCCCAGGCCCAGGTAGCGTTTCCACAACCGGTTGACGATGGTTTTGGAAAACCGAGGATTGAGCGGATCGGTCAGCAACTGAGCCGTCAGGTGCAAGCGGGCGTTCAGCACGCTCGGCGCCTGGCTCGGCGCACCCGGCAAATCGAAGGGAAAGCGCGCCGGCACGAATTCGCCGCTTCGCGCATCGCAGCGAATGTGCTCCAGGTCTTGCGGCGCGAACAAGCCGGCAAAGGCCAGGAAGCGGTCCTGCGGCCATTCCGTGTTTTCGAAATGGTCATGACAGCTCGCGCATTTCATGCTCGTGCCCAGAAACACCTGGCCCACGTTGGCCGCCGTCTGTAGCGTGACCTGGTGGTCCTCGTTGCGCACGTAGCCGATCAGGTATCGGGTGCCGATCAGCTCTTCGCTCTTTTCGCGATGCCGGCCGGGCATCGTCGGATCGATCAATTCGGCGGTCATCACATCGAACGGACGATTCTGTTCGAAACTCTCCAGGAGCCACTGGCGATAGTTGCCGCGAGTCGGAATACCCCCTTGGCCCAGGACCGACTGGCTGGCCAAGGCGTCTTCCCAGAAGGGCGTCCAATGTGCGGCGTATTCTTCGCGCCGGGAAAGTAACTGATCCACGAGGCGTTTGCGCTTCTCGCTTGAACGATCCGCCTTGAAGCGGTTCATTTCCAGAACCGTGGGAATGACGCCGATCACGTCCAGGTAGACGCGGCGCGCGAAGGTTGCGTCGTCGCACAGTTCGGGCGGTTTCTGGGCGGCGTCCAGGCCGGCTTGTTTCCACGAGGCGACGATGAACTGGTCGATGGCATTATTCGTTGGCTGATCGACCTTGGGCGGTTCCGGCGGACGAGCAGCTTGTTTGAGCCGGTGCGCTCGCCGCTCGACGAGCATCTGCTCGCTGTCGCTTCCGGAGGCGGTTGCATCGAAAGAAGCATTATCGGCGGCGCGGGCTTTGGGAGTCGCAGACGGCAATAATAGCAGCGTCGCCACGGCGGCTGTGATCCAGCCAGGGAGCCTGTGATGAGTGCATTCAGTCATCATCAACATTATTGTTCGAGCGCCTCGCCGCACGAGGCAAGGGCGTCAACAGTTTGGGCGGCCATTATGAACGAGAGCGTGAAGCGAAGCGGCAACCGCCGGAGCAGGCGACATCAAAGCTATCTGCAAATCGTCGTTGCCCCTTTCGGAGCTCGCCAGACTGGCAGAATCTCGCGTCCACGCAGTCGCGAAAAACAGTTCTGACTGCGCGTCGCGTATTCCGAAGCGGCCACGTTTTACTTCGGGTTCTTGTACGACGGGCCGTTGATGTCCGAATCGGCGATAATCTGGTGTTCCACGGTCAACTTGGGCGTGGCCTTGCCGTCGGCTTTCACCGTTTGCGGCGTGTAACGCACGTATTTGCGATGGAATGGGTCGAGAAACCGATCCCCCTTCTGGAAAATGGGCCGGTACTCGGTCATTTCTCCGAACCACTCCGGTCCCACCACTTGCGCAGGAATCCAGTGGCCGTTGCCTTCCTTATCGACCAGATAGAATTCGGGATAGTTGTGCCCTTCGACCCACACGCTGCGAGCCACAACCTTCGACAGCCGGCACATGCTGACGAACAAGGCGCTCATCTCCTCGCAGTCGCCGCAGCCTTGTTCAATGGCGAACAACGCCCCGCGGAAATTGCCGTTTTGAAAGTCGACGTTGTCCCGAGTCCAGCTCCAGAAACCTTTGACGGTTTCCCAGGCGCCGTCCTCCTGGTGCTGCTTTTCCAATTCGCGGGCCAGTTCCACGATTTTCGGATGTTTCATTTCGAGCCCCGGCGCGGGCCCCGTGAACTGGTCGCGGACTTCGCTGGGCACGCCGCGAGGCAGGCCCAACTCTTCCTCGGGAGCGACGAACTCCATCCGCCAGCGCTTCATCTCATATAGCAATTCGACCGAGGCCGATTTGCCCGCTTCGATTGTGGGGATCGTGAACTTGAAGGTCTTGCACTGGCCGGGCTTGACGGTGTATTCGAGCTTGCCCCCGTCTTCGTACTTTTCGCTCAGCAAGCGCGTCTGCTGCTCGGGCCAGTCCATCGGCGCCGGCGCCACGACGACCACGTTGCGGGCGTCGCTCTCGGCCGGAGCGCTCACGCGAACCAGCACTTTCAAACGATAAATGCGCGGGTCGCTCAGTTCCAGGAAGGGATCCTTTTCGAATTCCTGGTTGTTGTCGGCCGTCTTGCGAAAGGCCCGCCCGGGACGTTTGGCGACTCGGGCGCGGGCCGGCTTTGCCGCGCGGGAATCGTCGGCCGCCGCGCTCTCGTCCGCATCGCTGGCGGACGAACTGCCGGTTGCTTTCGACCTCTCTTTGGCCCTCGCCGAATTCAGCGAGCCCGCGCCGTAACAAGCCACGGCCAGCATGAGCAGGACCGCCAAAGGAGTTGCAAATCGGTGATGCATCAAGACCTCGCCGCCAGAAAAGAGCCGCTCTTTGTCCTCATCGTCGTGCGCCAAAGACTCCTTCCTCAAGCGATCGCTAAACGTCCGTTGAGCAACGGCGGAAAGCTTCCGCCCGCCGTCGCGTCGGGAGCGTCCGGCAATGAAATGGCAATATGGTCAGTATGCTAGGTATGGGTAAGATTGTCAAAATCTTCCTGCCGGCGTTCTAATCCGGCCCCTGTCGGGCGAGAGCCATCCGCGGCGTCCATCGATTGCACTAATTAGAGAGGATCAAATAACTTGCGAGGGGACGTCGGGGCGCCTCCGCCTGGCTGGCTCGGCAAAATACTGCTCTTTTCCCGGCCCCGACTTTTAGGTATTCCAACGCCTCGATTCCGCCAGCGATTCTGCCCTTTCGGCGGTTGCTTTGGATTTTCCTCGGGCAATGGGAGCGACTGCGCGATGCAAGTGGTGATTCTTTGCGGCGGACAGGGCACTCGCATTCGCGACGTGGCCGACGACATACCCAAGCCGATGATTCCCATCGGCGGCAGGCCGATCCTCTGGCACATCATGAAGAACTATGCGCAGCATGGCTTCACCGAGTTCGTGCTCTGCCTGGGCTACAAGAGCTGGGTCATCAAACGTTACTTTCTCAACTACTACCTGGCGGGGGTCGACTTCAGCCTGCAACTCGGCTCGCCGGACCAACTCCAGGTCCATGACGACGTCGCCGAAGCCGACTGGCGCGTGACTCTGGCTGAGACGGGCGCTCACTCGATGACCGGCTGCCGGGTAAAGCGCATCGAGCCGTACATTCAGGGCGATCGGTTCATGCTGACCTACGGCGACGGCGTTTCCGACGTCGATCTGCGGCGCCTGGCGGACTTCCATCGCCAGCACGGCAAGTTGGGAACCGTAACGGCCATTCAGCCGCCCAGCCGCTTCGGCGAGATCGAATTGAACGGACCGCGCGTGGTCGACTTCATGGAAAAGCCGCTGACAGCAAAAGGACGAATCAGCGGCGGTTTCTTTGTCTTCGAACGGACTTTTTTTGAACGGCTCGACGATGACCCGGACTTGATCCTGGAACGCGAGCCGCTCACCCGACTGGCAAACGACGGCCAGCTCATGGCGTATTTGCACGACGGTTTCTGGCATCCGATGGACAGCAGCCGCGACCACAATCATCTCAACCAGTTGTGGTCTCAAGGCCAGGCGCCCTGGAACACGTGGGAAAAGCCTCGGCTGCGCAAGGCGGCCTGAGAACGAACGGTTTTTGTCAAGCAAAGCAGGAAGCAAGTGCACATGAAGCAAACTGACGGGTTTTGGCAGGATCGCCGCGTGTTCGTGACCGGCTGTACCGGACTGGTCGGCTCTTGGACCGTGCGGACCTTGTTGGAGCGGGGCGCGCACGTCGTAGGGCTGGTCCGCGACCGTCTGCCGCAGAGCGAGCTGGCGCGCAGCGGACTCGACCGACGGATCGACATCGTGCACGGTTGCGTCGAGAACTACGCGCTCTTGGAACGCACGCTCGCCGAATACGAAATCCAGTCGGTCATCCACCTGGCCGCCCAGACCATCGTCGGCGTTGCCAATCGCAGTCCGCTGTCGACGTTCGAAACGAACATCAAAGGCACGTGGAACTTGCTGGAGGCTGCACGGCGTTGCGGAACTCAGCCGCAAGTAATCGTCGCCTCGTCCGACAAAGCCTATGGCGAGCAAACGCACTTGCCTTACACGGAAGACGCGCCGCTGGACGGGCGGCACCCCTATGATGCCAGCAAGTCGTGTACCGACATCCTGGCGTTGACCTATCACCACACCTACCGTTTGCCGGTTTGCGTCACGCGCTGCGGCAACTTCTACGGCGGCGGCGACCTGAACTGGAACAGGATCGTACCGGGCACGATCCGCTCGGTGTTGCGAGGGGAACGCCCGCTGATTCGTTCCGACGGGAGCTACGTTCGCGACTATTTCTACGTCAAGGACGGCGCGGCCGCCTACCTGCACCTGGCCGAATGCATGGCCGTGCAGCCGGAGGTCGTCGGGCAGGCATTCAATTTTTCCACCGAAATCCAGGTCACGGTGTTGGAACTGGTCGAGCGCATCTTGCAGCAGATGGGCTCGTCGTTGCAGCCTGACGTGCGCGGCGAGGCCAGCAATGAAATCAAACACCAGTACTTGTCTGCCGCGAAGGCCCGCGAGTTGCTTGGCTGGCGCGCCGGTTACCAACTCGACGAATCTCTGGCGGAGACGATCGACTGGTATCGGGAGCACCTCGCTGCGCTCGATGCCGGCCGGGGCGCGAGCCGGCCGACCCCGTTGCGCAAAGCAGGCTAGCAGCAAACGTGACGTCGACCTTTAGAAGTCAGTCAGTCAGAGACGGCGCACGATGGATCCTGAAAGAATCCTGATTACTGGAGCAAGCGGCTTTATCGGCGCTTGTCTGACGCGAGACCTGATCGCCTCAGGGCACGAGGTTCACGTGACGCTGCGCGCCCAGTCGTCTCGCGGGCGGCTGGCAGGACTGGAAGGACAATTTGTCGAACATCAGGCGGACCTGCGAGACCTCGCCGCTGTGCGACGCGCGGTCGAGGCGAGCCGCCCGGAGGTTATCTATCACCTGGCCGCCCACGGAGCGCTCTATCAACAGCAAGACCGCGCCGCGATTCTGGCCAGCAATCTGCTGGGGACCTGCAACCTGCTGGACGCGCTGGACAAGCGTGAGTACCGCATGCTGGTGCAGGCCGGCAGCTCATCGGAATACGGGCACAAATCCGCCCCCATGCGTGAAGACGACCGGCTCGAGCCGCGGACGGATTATGCCGTCTCCAAGGCTGCCGCCACCATGCTCTGCCAGGCTGCGGCGCGACAGGGCCGTCCAGTGACCACCGTCCGCGTCTTCTCGGCCTACGGACCTTGGGAAGATCCCAGCCGGCTTGTCCCGTACGTGATGGAATGCTGCCTGCAAGGCGAGACGCCACGCGTCACTTCCGGGCGTCAACCGCGAGATTTCATCTACGTCGAGGATTGCATCGAACTGCTGAAATGCGCGGCCCGTTCGCCGGCGGTGAGCGGGCAGGTTCTGCACGCCGGCAGCGGCCGGCAGCAGACGGTGCGAGAAATGGTCGAGACCATCATCGGCGTGTGCGGCCAGCGACAAACGACGGCTCAATACGGCAGTGAGCCGGCGCGGCCCGACGAACCGGAAACGTGGGTTGCGAGCATCGACCGCACCGTTGAGTTGACCGGCTGGCGGCCCCGCCACGATTTGCGAAGCGGCATTGAGCGCACTTGGGCCTGGCGTCGGCGTTTGAGGCAAGGGCTGGCGGCATGACGCAAGTCGCGAGCCTGCCGCCGGCTCATCAGATGCCCCGCGGCGGAAACAGGACGATTATCGGCCGGTCAGACGACTCTCTGGAAACCCTCGCGAGGGTTTCTGCGGGACTCGGCCTCTATAACCTCAACCAACCCGATTTGTCATGAATAGTTCGCCTGAAAAACGCCTGTTCAGCCTGGTGGTGCCGGTGCTTAATGAGCAGGATGTGCTTACGGACACCTATCAGACGCTTAGCGGCGTGTTGAACGGGCTCGGCATGCCGTTTGAAGTGGTCGTGGTGGACAACGGCAGCACCGATCAAACGCCGCAGATGATGCAGGAAATCTGCGCCAAGGATGCGCGCTGGAAGTTCTTGCGGCTCAGCCGTAATTTCGGCTATCAGAATTCGATCACGGCCGGCATGTTAGCCGCTCAGGGCGATGCCATCATGGTCATCGACGCCGACTTGCAAGATCCGCCCGAGCTGATTCCCACGTTCGTCGCCAGGTGGCTCGAAGGTTATGACATCGTCTACGGGGTACGCGAGAAACGCACGGGCGAGAGCCCGTTGCGCGTCATCCCGACGATGATGGCCATGCGGCTGATTACCTGGATGAGCGATGACATCAAGCTGCCGGCCCATAGCGGCGACTTCCGCTTGATCACGCGTCGCGTGCGCGACGCTTTCGCCCAGTTGAGCGAAACGAATCGTTATGTCCGCGGGCTGATTCACTGGCTCGGCTACCGGCAGATCGGCATTCCGTATGTGCGGGGCGGTCGGGCCAAGGGAACCAGCAAAGTCAACCTGCCGTACCTGATCGGCTTCACGCTGAATGCGATCTTCAGCTTTTCGATCAAGCCGTTGCGGATGTTCAGCCTGCTCGGCGTCGGCGTGTTGACGGTGGCCACCGTGCTGGCGTTGACTTACCTGGTGATGTCGTTTCTTGTCAGCCCGCCTCGCGGCATCACCACCGTACTTATGTTGCTGCTGATTAACCTGGGCGTCATGTCGCTGGGCATTGGCGTGTTGGGCGAATACATCGCCAAGATCTATGCCGAGAGCAAGCGGCGCCCGCTCTGGCTGGTCGATTACGCCCTGAATTTCGAGCCGCCTGCCGTTGCGCCTCGCACGGATCCGCCGCACGTCGCTCGGCCGCACCTTGCTCCACCGGATCTCGTTTCGCCGCTGACGGCTTGGAGGAGCGAGGCGATACCGGGAGAAGTCTAAGAGTCTGGAATCAAGGCGCCAGGCCGGCGGTCCGAAACGTCGCGAGTCGTTCTTCTAGTTGGCAAATTGCTTTACCTGATACTTGACGCTTTCCTTTCTCTTCGCCTGTATATGAATCGTCCAAGCCAACGAGCTACAGACGCGCAGTCGGAACGCGAGGCTGCGCCGTCGCTTTGGCCTTACTTGCTGCTCTGCGCCGCGGCGGCGTTATGGATCGATTTCGGTTCGTTGCATCGTTGGCACCATTCGGATTCGCTATTGCCGGCGCTGATCAGCCTGTATCGCTGGACGCCGTTCTACTGGGAACTGGATCGGATCGGCATGTTGGCGCCATTGATTGCACGACCGGTCAAGCATCCGCTGTTTAATTTGCTCGTGCAGGACGGGCTCTATGTGTTTTGCGCGCTCTCCGCGCTCGTGCTGATGGCCCGCTATTTGTTGCGTAACGGGACCTTTCCGGTCGTCGGCGTGCTCAGCGTCGCCGCGTTCCTGTCGCTGACGCCCGGCTACTATCGTTTTGAGTATATGATCGATACGCAGTACGGCGTGTGGCTGTTCCTGGGTTTGGCAAGCCTGATCCTGCTGGAGCGGCCGGCCGGCGTCTCGCTCTCCTGGCCTCGCCGGATTTCAGCCGTCATGCTGATGGTTCTGGCACACTGGGTTTACTGCACGGCGACCATGTTTTTAGGGCCCCTGATCGTCTTCCGCGCCGTGTTTTGCGCCAACGGCGGAGCCGACATCGTGTGGGCCCTTCGTCGCGGCGCCGCGGTTCCGGCGGGTGCGGCGGGTGCGGACGAGGGCCTTGGCCGGCGACGAGGCGGGGATATTTCATTAGGCGGAGCCTGGCAGTCTCTGCGGGAGAATGCTGCGGCGGCGGAATTGGGTCACTCGCTGGCCACGCTGGCGATTGGCTTTGCCGCCGGTTTATGTTTGATGCAACTGGCTCCGATTCACGATACGGATTTCGCTTCGCTGCCGATCAGCGACTGGCCGCGAACATGGAGGCAATTGCTCGCCACGAGCTGGACTTCGCTGGCGCCGCAGCGCTGGCCGTGGTTTCTGTTGGCCGCAGCCGCGTTTGGGCTGAGCGCTTACTGCCTTCCGGCGGTGCGCAAGCGGGCGCAAGCGAACTGGCGGTCGGCTATCGCAGCTTTGACCGCGGCGACCATGATCGGTTTGTTTATCGGCACGCGGCACTGGGTCGTTGCGAACTCGTACGCCTTTCGCTTTCTGCTGCCCAGCGCGTTAATGACGCAGGCGGCGCTGTTAGGCATTGCCGCGGCGCCGCTGTCCGTCATTGTCAATCAGCGCGCATCGCGCTTTGTTTGTCTGGCGGCGCTGCCGTTAATGCTTGGCGCCGCAGCGATCGGCTACGGTCGACCTTCGCTCGATGGCGTTTATAAGGATCTCGATCCTTACTACGATGCGACTGCGATGGGCGTTCCGCCTGGCATCGGCACGCGAGATATGCTCGATTGCCGCTGCACGCATGTGGCGGGCGACTATTGGAAAGTCTGGCACGCGGTGTTTCGCGCCAACTTGGCGCTATATGAGCGGGGAGAGCGGAAAGTGATTTGGGGGCTTTCGTTGCGAAGCCAGCCTACGCATCGCTACTGGAGCAAGATTCCTCGCGAGCAAATGCGCGTCGCCATTGCGGCGGGCGGCGATCCGGAGGCCGACGCCTACCTGGCTCATTATCAACTGGGGCCGCTGGGGGTGAGCGAACAACGGGAGAGCCTGTGGCTGCTGCAGCCCCAGGAGCTTCTAGCGGCCAAGGCGTCGGAGAAAACGCCCGTCAGAACCGCTCAGCGATTGCAAGAACGTTGAGCGGCGCAACTTGGGGCGAACGCACACCTTATCGAATGGTGCAAGAGTGGCGATAAGCTTTGATCCTCGAGAATTGAGAAAGACGGTGCTCCGCATGGCACATGCCGGTTCGACCGTGCACATTGCCTGCGCCTTTTCGCTGATCGAAATCATGGCGGTGCTGTACCGTTCGCAGTTACGTTTGGGCTGCGGCGGGCCGCGCGCCGATGATCGCGATTATCTGGTGCTGAGCAAAGGCCACGGAGTGATGGCTCAATACGCCTGCCTGCACGAACTCGGCTGGCTAAGCGATGACGAACTGGCCCGCTATTTCGGCGACGGCACCCGGCTCAAGGGGCTTTCCGACGCCCACGTGCCGGGATTGGAAGTCAGCTCCGGCTCGCTCGGGCATGGTCTCTCCGTCGGCGTCGGCCTGGCGCTGGCCGCTCGACGCAAGGGCGCCGATCAACGCGTGTTCGGCATCGTCGGCGATGGGGAGATGAATGAAGGTTCGATCTGGGAGGCGCTGCTGTTCGCCGTCCAATTTCAGCTTTCCAACCTGGTGCTGATCGTCGATGCCAACGGTTTTCAGGCGATGGGCAGCACCAAGGAAGTCATGGATCTGGGGGACCTGGCCGCCAAGTTGAGAGCTTTCGGACTGGAAACGCGAGAAGTCGACGGCCACGATGAGCAGGCTCTTGATCGCACGCTTGGCGCCCTGGTCAGGCATCCTTGTGCGGGTCCGCGGGCCGTCGTCGCGCATACCGTCAAAGGCAAGGGCGTGTCGTTCATGGAGAGCGACAATCGCTGGCATTACACGAGACTGACGGCCGAAACCTACGCCGCGGCGATGGCCGAATTGGAACCGGGCGCGTTGCCAAGCAAGGAGGCTGCCTGATGCGGAACGCTTTCTCCCGAGCGCTGGTCGATGCGGCGCGCAACGATCCTCGCATCGTGCTGCTGACCGGCGACCACGGGTATGCACTGTTCGACGAATTCCGCCAGGTCTGTCCCGGGCAGTACGTCAATGCCGGCGTTGCGGAACAGAACATGGTCGGCGTAGCGGCCGGGCTGGCCAAAGGAGGCTTGCGGCCCGTCGTCTACGGCCTGAGCGCTTTCGTGCCGGTCCGCGTGCTGGAGCAGATCAAGCTCGATATTTGTTACGAGCAATTGCCCGTGCTGCTGATTGGAGACGGGGCCGGCGTCGTCTACAGTTCGCTTGGCACAAGCCACCAGAGTACGGAAGATATTGCCGCCTTGCGCGCGCTGCCGCACTTGAGCCTGCTGTCGCCGGCTGACGCCCAGGAGACGGCCGCTTGTATGAAACTAGCGCTGGATAGCGTCGGTCCGGTCTACCTGAGGATGGGCAAGTCTGACTTGGGCGTCGTTCACGAGGAGCCGCTGTCGCTAGGCTGGGGCGCGTTGCCGTGCGTACGCCGGGGGCAGGGGCCGCTGGCGTGGATTGCGACCGGTTCAATGGTCAAAACGGCGCTGGCGGTCGCCGAGCGCTGGCCCGATAGCGAAGTCTTCAGCGCGCCGTGTTTGAAGCCGCTCGACGAATCGGCGGTTGGTGAGATTTGCCGACGACATCAAGCTGTGATCGTGCTGGAAGAGCATTCGGTCTACGGCGGCTTGGGCTCGGCCGTGGCGGAAATATCGGCGGCGAGTTGTCCCACGTGGGTTTGCCGCGTCGGCATACCGGACCGCTTCTCGCAGTATTGCGGCAGTTATCAGTATCTGATGCGAGAACACCGGCTCGACGTCGAGGCCGTCGCGGAACAAGTTGCAACTTTTCTCGGCCGCGTGCCTGACGGAGCCCATTTGGTCGGCGCCCGGACCACGACCAAACGGGCGGCGTGAAACGAATACGGCTCATGGTCGTCGGCTCGAACGGAATGCAAGCGAGGGCCGACAACGGCCGTTGGCTATTACAGAAACCCAATCTTCTCGGAGTCTGGCGCCCGCATGTCGCAAGAGCTTCACGACAAAATCCTCGACCTGGTCCGCGAGTATTATCACGCTGCGCATGCGCACCGCGAATTTGTTCCGGGGCAAAGCAAGGTCCCCTACGCCGGTCGGGTGTTCGATGAACGCGAAATGGTCGCAGCGGTGGATTCGATGCTCGACTTCTGGCTCACGCTCGGCGAGCAGGGCGCCGCATTCGAACGCGAACTGGCCGCTTATGTCGGCGTCAAGCACGCCTTGGCCGTGAATTCAGGTTCCAGTGCCAACCTGGTCGCGTTCGCCACGCTTACCAGCCCGCAGCTCAAGCGACCGCTGGAACCGGGCGACGAAGTGATCACCGTGGCCGCGGGCTTTCCGACGACCGTGGCGCCGATCGTGCAATACGGTTGCGTTCCCGTGTTTGTCGACGTGTCGCTGGAAACGGCCAATGCGCAGGTTGACCGCATTGCCGACGCGGTCGGACCGAAGACCAGGGCGATCATGCTGGCCCACGCGCTGGGCAATCCCTACGATCTCGATGCCGTGATGGATATCGTTAAACGGCACGACTTGTACCTGGTGGAAGACAACTGTGACGCATTGGGCAGCGAGTATCGCGGCGTTCGGACCGGCACGTTCGGCCATCTGGCGACGCAAAGCTTTTATCCGCCGCATCACCTGACGATGGGCGAAGGGGGCGCCGTGCTGTCGGGCAACGGCCGCTTGCGGCGGATCGCAGAATCGTTCCGCGATTGGGGCCGCGATTGCTGGTGCGCCTCGGGTCAGGACAACACCTGCGGAAAACGATTTGGCTGGAAGCTCGGCGCATTGCCTGAAGGTTACGATCACAAGTACATCTACAGCCACCTGGGCTACAATCTCAAACCGCTGGATGCGCAGGCCGCCATCGGCCGGGAGCAGCTCAAAAAGCTCGATGGATTTGTCGACGCGCGTCGCCAGAATCACGCCCGGCTGTCGGCTGCGCTGCGGCCTTACGAGGAATATCTGATTTTGCCCCAGGCCACGCCTCACAGCACTCCCTCGTGGTTCGGTCTGCTGCTAACGGTGCGCGACGGCGCTCCCTTCTCGCGAGCGGAACTGGTCGCTCACCTGGAACTGAGCGGCATTCAGACGCGGCAACTGTTCGGCGGGAATTTGCTGCGGCAGCCCGCCTTTGAGCGCGTCGTCCATCGCACAGTCGGCGGACTGGAAAACACCGACAAGATCATGCGAGACGCATTCTTCATCGGCGTCTATCCCGGTTTGACCGCCGACATGCTCGATTACGTCGAGCAGACGTTTCACCAGTTCTTTGCAGCCTTGTCGGCCCGGCGGGCCGCTTGAATCTGAGCGGATGCGGCGGGCCCGGCGGCTGATGACAAGTCGCAATCGATGTGCCTTCAGGAATACGCATGGCGACAGCACTTCGCGATCAAAAGCAATCTCGACGCGGCGCGTCAGACACACCCTCAGGCGAAGCGACGGCGCCGAAAATCGGCGCGGAAAGCGTGAGTTCCAGGGCTCGCGGCGCACTGACGGCCTGCGCGGGGTATCTGGCGGCCGCCGCACTGTCGATGCTGATCCTGGTCCGGATCATGAAGCTGTGGCAAGCGGATTTGTCGATCCCGATGAGGCATTTTTGGGACGCGCTGCTGACCCAGATGTGGGTCAAAGGCGTCTTCGAAAACGGCTGGTATCTGCACAATCCGAACCTCGGCGCCCCGACCGGCATGGACATGCACGACTTTCCCATGGCGGACAGTCTGCACTTCTTTCTCCTCAAACTGCTTTGCTTGGCGTCGCCCAATTATGCCGTCGCGTTCAATTTGTATTACCTGCTCGGCTTTCCGCTGGCGACGGTCAGCATGTTGTTCGTGTTGCGGAGGTTCAGCGTTTCCTACCCGGCGGCGCTAACGACAAGCTTGCTATTTGCTTTCTTGCCGTACCATTTCGTCCGCGGTCAGCAGCACTTGTTTCTGGCGTCTTATTACGTCGTGCCGCTCTCGACGATGGTTGCGCTGTGGCTTTATCTGGGACGTATTGGAGGCGCGGAAGAACGTAGCGACTCTCGGGGGCGGTGGATCGGCAGCCTGGCGATTGCCGTGCTGCAATCGTGCGCCGGCGTTTACTATGCCGCCTTTGCCTGCTTCCTGCTGCTTGTCGCCGGTCTTGCGGCGGCGCTCGATACGCGCCGCTTTAAACCGTTGGCGGTCGCTGCGTTGCTCTTCGGCGTCACGACCGCCGGAGTTCTGGCCAACCTTTCGCCCAGCCTGCTTTATTGGCGCGAGCACGGGCGGAACCGGTCGGTTGCTCGTCGAGACGCGCTGGAGGCCGATATTCACGGCCTGAAAATAGGCCAGTTGCTGTTGCCTGATTCGCAACATCGCATTGGCCGCTTTGCCCGGGTGCGCAAGAAGTACGATAGCTGGCCGCTGGCCGACGGCGAAAAGATAGGCGCCACGCTGGGCGTTGTCGGCGGCGTCGGCTTCCTGGTTCTGATCGGGGCGCTGTTGCGACGTAGGGAAGAAGGACCGCAGCCGAGCGTGCTTTCGGGGCTGGCCGTGATGAATATCTTTTCGGTGCTACTCGCGACGATCGGCGGCTTCGGTTCGCTCTTCAATTTTCTGATCTTCGCTCAGATCCGCTGTTACAACCGGATCAGCATTTATATCGCCATGTTCTCGCTGTTTGCCGTTGCGCTGCTGCTGGACCGTTTTGCCGCCGGGTGGCTTGGCGCCGGTCGCCGCAAGTGGCAGTTGGCGACGTTGCTTGCTGCGCTCCTCGCGGTCGGCGTCGTCGACGAAGCGGGCCGGGGACGCGTGCCGGACTACGCAGGCCTGAAAGCCGACTTTGAAAACGACGCCGAGTTCGTTCGCCGTATCGAAGCGGCCGTCCCGACTGGGGCGATGATCTTTCAACTGCCGTATTTCCCTTTTCCCGAGGCGCCGCACATTGTCGAACTGGGCGACTACGAAGAGTTTCGGCCCTATTTTCACTCTCGCTCGCTACGTTGGAGCTACGGAGCGATGAAAGGCCGCGACGACGACAAGTGGCAGAGCGAAGTCTCAGAACGGCCGCGGGCGGAATTTGTCCAAGCGATCGCCGAGCGGGGATTCGCCGGCATCTATATCGACCGACTCGGCTATGCGGATCGGGCGGTGGCGCTCGAAGCGGAGCTGACGGACATCCTGGGCCGGCCGCCGCTTGTCAGCGGCAACATTCGGATGTCGTTCTTTCCCTTGCCGCAAGCGAAGGCGGCGCAGAAAACGGACCGCACGGTCGGCCAGACCGCTTCCGCATCGAACCGTCGCGGTTGAAAAAAGCACCGCGCCCGATCACTTTCCGGTCCGCCGCCCGCCGTCAATGCCAGGCTGGCCGAACGCCTGTTGCGGCGTCGGCAGTGACGGGACGCTCGTCGCCCGTCCTCTGGGCTTGCAGTCTGCTTCCGCTTGGCGCGATTGCAGGGCCTAGACCGTCGCTTGGCCGCTCCCCTGGACAAATGCTTGAACGCCCGCCTGCGATAACCTAGGTTTAACGGGGAACCGCCCGTTGGGTCGGAGCCCGTTAACAACACGCGGGGGGAGAAGCATGAAGACGATTTGGTTGGCCGCTTTGGCCATTGCGGCGCTGTGCGCGACCGAAGCGCGTGCCCAGCAGGCGTACTATTACTCGCCGCCCTACCAGAAATTCGGCGACTATGCGCCGACGATGTACGCGAATTCCGGGCGACCCTCGGCGCGGGCCGCCGCACAGTATCGGTATTACCGCGCAATGCGGCCCGTGATGGCGCCGGCGATCACGGGCGAGTACGCGGCCGTTCCGGAGTACGCCTTGCCCGGCACGTTCCGCTACTATCCGCGCGTGACGACCAGCTACTACCGGGCGCCTGCGCCGGTGACGCCGGGAGCCGGCACGTTCGGTTACGATTATCAGCTCCGTCCGCCCGCGGATTATTACGGCGGATACTGGGGCTGGTAGTTGGCGACTCAAACAGGCGGCCGGCGCAAAACTGCGCCGGCTTGCCGATCTGCCCGGCGACGCTCGAAGGTCGCCGGGCGAACAAGTCGAATACAGCGCGAGACGGCTTGAACCGGCTGACGCCTTACAGCTTCTTGCAGATGGCGTCGGCCATCTCCTGCGTGCCGACCGCGCTCGGATCGTCGCGGTTCGGTTTCAGGTCGTAGGTGACGTCCTTGCCTTCGGCAATGACGTCGGCAACCGCCTTCTCCAGCCGCTCGGCCGCATCGGTCTCGCCGAGGTGCTTGAGCATCAGCATGCCGGAGAGGATCAGCGCCGTCGGGTTAACCTTGTTCAAGCCCTTGTACTTGGGGGCGCTGCCGTGCGTGGCCTCGAACACGGCGCCTTCCGGGCCGATATTGGCGCCCGGCGCCACGCCCAATCCGCCGACCAGCCCGGCCGCCAGGTCGCTGAGGATGTCGCCGTACAGGTTCTGCAGGACCAGCACGTCGTACAACTCGGGCTTTTGCACCAGTTGCATGCACATGTTGTCGACGATGCGGTCTTCGAATTCGATGTCGGAGTATTCGGTCGCCACCTTGCGCGCCACGTCGAGCCAGAGCCCGTCGGTGTGCTTCATGATGTTGGCCTTGTGGACGCAGGTGACCTTCTTCCGGCCGTTCTCTCGGGCGTAATCGAAGGCGCATCGCACGATCCGCTCCGTGCCGGGCGCGCTGATCGGCTTGATCGAAATGCCCGTCTGGTCGGCAGGCGTCTTTACCTTGCGATCGGGAGAGATCTCGTTGATGAAGTCGATCAGCTTCTTCGTGTCATCCTTGCCGCGTTCGAATTCGATCCCGGCGTACAGGTCTTCCGTGTTCTCGCGGACGATTACCAGGTCGACGTTGACGTTGCTGAAGTAACTGCGGACCCCTTGGTATTGCTTGCAAGGCCGGATGCAGGCGAACAGGCCCAGGGCCTGACGCAGGTGGACGTTGATGCTGCGGAAGCCCGTCCCCACCGGCGTGGTGATGGGAGCTTTCAATGCGCAACGCGTGCGGCGCACGCTTTCCATGACGGAATCGGGCAGCGGCGTGCCGGTCTTTTCCATCACGTCGACGCCGGCCTCCTGGACGTCCCAGTTGATTTTTACGCCCGTCGCGTCCACGCACCGCCGGGTCGCCTCGGCCAGTTCCGGGCCCGTCCCGTCGCCCATGATCAGCGTCACATCGTGAGCCATGCAGCAGCCTACCTTTCCACTCTTGCTTGGTCGTCGGCTCCGGGTGGGGCGAACCTCGGCGCACCGAGGCCCAACAGGAGCGATATTAAACAGAACTTGTCGCCCAGTCTTGATTTCGAGCCAAGTCTGCCAAGCTAACAAATGCCCTTCCGAGCGTCAACGAGGCGCGCTAGACGGAGAACCGGCCGATCGCGCCCGGGGCCGGGGGCGGCGGGCTATTGCGGTATTCGTCCGAGCTGATGATCTCGATTTGAATATCGCGCTGCGAAGCGCCGGCGTGCATTTGCTGGACGAAATTGTTCAGCTCGTCGGAGGTTGGCGTTCGCTGCAGGTATTCCTGATAGAAGCCTGTGACCAGGTTCTCGAAGTTCTCCGTGCTTTGCGTGAAGCGGAGCACCACCTGCTGTTTGCTTGCCAACTGCAGATCGAGTTGCTGCGTCCAGTAGGCCAGTCCGTGCGGATCGGCCTGGCGGTCCAAGAGCCGCTGATACAGCGTCTGGATCCAGGCGGCATTCGTACCGCCTGCGGATTGGAAGAACTCGTCCGAACTGATCATGCCGGCGATGACGTTCTCCGGACCTCCGTCCCGTTTCCAGATGTTGCGCCAGAAGGCCACGCCGGCGGCGTCGGCCGTGCGCAACAGGTAGTCTTGATAGTACTGAACGATGATCGGATCAAGCCGCTCGTTGCTCTCGAAGATGCCTTGCGCGATCACGCCGGCCGAGTCGCCCTTCTGCAGTCGCCCGGTCCAGTACATCAGGCCGCCGTCGTCCGGAGAGCGGTGCAGCGCCTGCTGGTAGAGTTTCTCGACGATGCTTGCCTGATAAGACAAGACGCGCACGGTGACCGTCTCGCTGTCAGCTACGCCGTCGCTGGCTTGGTAGGTGAACGCGTCGAGGCCGGCGAAATTGGCGCCCTTGACGTACGTGAACGTACCATCGAGGTTCAACGTCAACGTGCCGTATTTCGGCCCGCTGACCAGCGCGGCCGTCAGTGCGTCGCCGTTGGCGTCGGCATCGTTGCTCAGCACGCCGGCGCCCGCGGCGGTGGTGCTGCTGGCGGCGTCGCTCAGTACGAAGGTGTCGGCCTGAGCCACCGGGGCGTTGTTCAGCGTGATGTGGAACGTGACAGGCGCCGATACATTGACGCCGCCGTTGGCCGTGCCGCCGTCGTCCTTCAGTTGCAGCGTGATGGCGGCCGTGCCGGAGACGCCCGCGGCGGGCGTGAAGCGCAAGTCGCCGGTGGTCGCGTCCACCGTCGGCTGTGTCGAGAACAAGCCCGGGTTGCTATTACTTGTAACCTGGAACACAAGCGTCTGGCCGGCTTCGTTCGCGGCGCCGGCCGAAATGTTCGCGGCCCAATTCTGTACGACCGCCGGGCCGGAACCTGGCGCTACGCGCTGATCGGGGCCGTGCGTAAAGCCGGGCGGCTGGTTCACCGGGTTTACGTTGACGATGAACATGGCGTCGGCGTAGGCGCCTGCATCATCGGAGGCCTGCAAATTGACATGCGCCATGCCGTTTTGATCGGGCTCGAGGTGCAGGGTGAGCATGCCGTCAGCCACGCTGGCGTCGAGCAGCGCGGAGTTGTCGTTGCTGGCCACCGACAACGCTAGATGGTCTCCATACGGAATGTCGACGTCGTCGAACACTTGGGCCACGCTGAACACCACATCGGCGGCGTTCTCGTTGAGCGTCTGATTGGCGATCGGCGCGACGACGGTCGGGGCATGGTTGACCGGAGTCAGCTCGATCTTGAAGGTTTGAGTCGCCGACGCGTCGCCTTGGCTATCCTCCAATTTGACCGAGACGTTGGCCGTGCCTCGTTTGTGCAAGCCGGGCGTGAAGGTCAGGTCGCCGCTGGAGTCGATGGCCGGAGCGACGGAGAACAGGCTCGGATCGTCGGTCGTGACTACGAAGTGAACTGCCTGGGACGTCAGGTTCGGACTGACGCTGATGCCGGTCGCCCAGTTGCTGAATGTCTCAGCAGGC